>JAFGDC010000124.1 GCA_016932295.1 candidate division CSSED10-310 bacterium | reverse complement strand
GCATATGAGAAGCAAGTGGTCGGCCCTTTGGATCATCGGTCTGGTGGGGCTTTGCCTGTCGATGGCCTGTGGAAACAATCAGACTGCGGTGAAGGAGATGACGACCAGCGCCGCGCCAGCCGTTTCCGCACATGATGATGCCGCTGCGAATTCGGCGCAGGGTGATCCGTCGGTGGTGACGGAGATCGCCGGTCAGACGATCACCATGTCGGAACTCAACGAGAAGATCAA
Organism: candidate division CSSED10-310 bacterium; assembly: GCA_016932295.1. The sequence continues at coordinate 7,086 of JAFGDC010000124.1, read as the reverse complement.
GGAAATCCCGCCATATGCCCGTAAGAATTTTCTGAAGGCGGAAGGCAAGGAGAAGATACTCGACAACATGATCAAAAGCCGCCTGTTGTATCTTGCCGCAATGGATGCCGGTTATGACAAGGATCCCGAGATCCAAGCCAAGGTCAAGGATGCGGTGGAACGTATTTACCAGAGCGAGTATTTCAATCGCAACATCAAGGAGCAGGTGGGCGTTTCGGATGAGGATATCACGCGGTATTACGAGACGCATCGTGAAGACTATCGCATGGATGAGCGCATCAAGGTCGCCCATATCCTGGTGGATACCGAACCGGAAGCCGTGACCATAGCCCAGAAGCTGAAGGACGGCGAGGATTTCGATTCGCTCGCCAAGCGATTCTCCCTGGACCTTTCGAGCAACAACACCGGGGGCGTGATCGGGTATATCACGAGAGACGGCTATATCAGGGGGATCGGTAAAAACGAGGACTTCGAACAGGCCGCATTCGCCCTGCGGGAAGCGGGTGACCTGAGCGGGCCGGTGCAGACCAAGAAGGGGTGGCACATCATCAAGCTGTTGGAAAAGACGGAGGAAGGTTACCAGCCGCTGGAGGAGGTCAAATCGGATATCGCCAATCAACTGCTGGTGACGGAAGAGGATGTGCGAAAGGAATATGAAAATAATAAAGATGCCTACATGACGAGGGCCCGCGTCAAGGTAAGCCATATCCAGTTGAACACCGAGAAGGAAGCTCAGGACGCCCTCGAACGGCTCAGGAAGGGCGCCGATTTCGGCACACTTGCCAGGGAACTGTCCCAGGACAAGTCTTCTTCCAAGAAGGATGGAGATATCGGTTATATCTATGAGAACGGCTATATCCGAGGCATCGGCAAGGATCAGGCGTTCGAGCAGGCGGCGTTTGCCGCGGAAGAGGGCACCTACACCGATCCCGTCAAGACCAAGAAAGGGTACCATGTCATCCTGGTGGTCGCGAAGGAGGCGGCCGGCCAGAAAGAACTGACCGAGGTGGAATCACAGATCCGCAACAAGCTGCTGCGGGACTCCAAGGAAAATGCCATCGAGCGGCAGTTCAACGATCTCTGGGAGCGGTACGGCGTCAAGATTTTCAAGGACCACATCACTGATTCCAAAGCCGAGGACTTCCCCCAGGAAGAGCAGGAAGAAGGCGCGATGCCGTTCAACATGGGTAATTGAGCGACACGGCAGCCTGTTTGTGGCGATGAAGGACACTCAGGACAGACACTTCACACTCCAGGCAAGCCTGAACAGGCATTTCCGCCCTATCGTGGCGGTGTTGCTCTGCCTGTTCGCCTCATCCGGTCCCTGCGCCGGAGCGCAGGATATCAGCCTGAGCGCTTCCCTGGACCGGCAGGCCGTGCCGCTCAACCAGTCGTTCCAACTGGTGGTGCGGCTCGAGTGGCGGGGCGCGGCCGACGCGTTTCATTGCGCGCCGCCTCACCTCGAATCCGGTGATCAGCTCCATGTCGTCCAATCCGCCACGGCTACATCCACGAGCCTTCAGGGCGGTGAACCGGTGAGCACGATCACCTATCGTTTCACCATCAGGCCGTTACGGCAGGGCGTTGTCGGTCTGCCCGCCCTGGCCGTGCGATACGGCGTCGATCCCGCGGACCTGAATCGGGTCATCACGGCTCCCCCGCTGGATATCACGGTGACCGCCCCGGTGGTCTCAGCGCGCCTACCCATGCCATGGTGGCTGGCAATGGCTGTGCCGGCCGCCGGTATCGGCATCGCTGCCGGGGTCCTGTCGGCGCGGCGCCGCCGCCGGTCCCGTCCCGCCCCGGAACCAGCGGAGCAACCCGCCGACCGGCTCGACACGTTGCGCTCTCTGCGGGATATGGAAGAGGTGAATGAATATGTCCTGGCGGTAGGCGCACTGGTGGCGGCGCACCTCCATGCCCTGGCCGGCAGTAGCGGGGTTGAATTGAACCGGGGCTTGTTGGACAAGCTGCCGGCGGGAGTGCTCGATGACGAATCGAGGATGGAGTTGCTGGTGTGCATGGAGTTGGTAGACCAGGTGAAATACGCCGGCCGTCGGCCCGGTGGTTTGGAAATCGACAGAGTGGAAGCCATGGCGCGACGGATGCTGCGCGCGGGCGTTTCAGCGGAGGTGAAGACCAATGGATCATGAGCAAATCCGGAGAATCGACCAGAAGATAGGCGAACAATCCCAGTTCATCGAGGATATCTTGAAGGAAATCGGCAAGGTCATCGTGGGGCAGCGGTACCTTGTGGAGCGTCTGTTGATAGGACTCCTCGCGGATGGCCACATCCTGATCGAGGGGGTGCCGGGACTGGCCAAGACACTGGCGGTGAGCACGCTTTCCCGCACCATCGCGACTGGATTCCAGAGGATCCAGTTCACCCCGGATATGCTGCCGGCGGACATTCTCGGCACCATGATTTACAACCAGAAGGACGGGACCTTCGTGGTCAAGCAGGGCCCCGTCTTCACCAACCTGTTGCTGGCGGACGAGATCAACCGGGCGCCGGCCAAGGTGCAGAGCGCCTTGCTGGAGGCCATGCAGGAGCGGCAGGTGACTCTGGGTGACAGAACATACCGGCTGGATGAACCGTTCTTGGTCCTGGCCACGCAGAATCCCATCGAACAGGAGGGCACCTATCCGCTGCCCGAAGCGCAGGTGGATCGTTTCATGCTGAAGCTCAGCATCGGGTATCCAACGCGCGAGGAAGAACGCAGAATCCTGGACCGGATGACCAGTGGTGAGTGCATCCAGGTTGACAAGGTGACTGATCCCGACCGGATTCTCGCGGCCCGGAAGTTGCTCCATGAGGTCTACATGGACGACCGGGTGAAAGACTACATCGTCAATCTGGTGTTCGCCTCGAGGTATCCGGAGAATTTCGGACTGGCGGGGATGAAGGATCTGATCAGGTACGGCGCATCGCCTCGCGCCACGATCTACCTCACCATGGCGGCCAAGGCGCACGCATTCATCCGCCGGCGCGGCTACGTCAATGCCGAGGACGTCAAGGCCGTGGCCATGGATGTCCTCAGGCATCGCGTCATCATCACCTATGAAGCAGAGGCGGAGGATAAAACGCCGGAAAGCATCGTCGAGGAAATCCTCAACACGGTGGAAGTACCGTAGCGCAGTCATCATGATCGACAAGGAATTGTTGAAGAAAATCAGACGCATTGAAATTTATACCAACCGCATGGTGAACGATGTGCTGGGGGGCAAATACCATAGCGTGTTCAAGGGTCGCGGCATGGAATTCGATGAGGTCCGGGAATACCTGCCGGGGGATGATATCAGGTCCATTGACTGGAACGTGACGGCGAGGATGGGGCATCCCTTCATTAAAAAATATGTGGAAGAGCGGCAACTCACCGTGATGCTGCTGGCCGATGCAAGCTCCTCCGGCCTGTTCGGTACCCATCGGCAGCTCAAGGGTGAAATCCTCGCGGAGATTTGTGCCTTGCTGGCGTTCTCCGCCATCAAGAACCACGATCGGGTCGGTTTGATTCTCTTCACCGACAAGGTCGAGAAGTACCTGCCGCCGCAGCAGGGTTCGGAACATGTCCTCCGGGTCATCCGCGAACTGCTCTATTTTCAGCCCAAGGCTACCAGGACCGATGTCAACCAGGCGCTGGATTATCTCAACCAGGTGCAAAGCCGAAAAAGTGTTGCCTTCCTGGTGTCGGATTTTCTGGCGGGGGATTTCGAGCGCTCGCTGCGTATCACCAGCCGCCGCCACGATCTCATCGCCATCTCCGTCACCGATCCACGGGAAATCTCGATGCCGGCCGTGGGATTGCTCGAATTGGAGGATGCGGAAACCGGAGAGGTGGTGATCATCGACACGTACGATACCGCGGTGCGTGATGCGTTCACGGGGCGATCGGCGGCATTCCGCAAAGAGCGCGACGACTTGTTCAAGACCAGCGGCGTCGACCATGTGGAGATTGTCACCGACCGGGGGTATGTCAAACCGCTGGTGATGTTCTTCAAGGAACGCGCCGGGCGTTTGCGAATGTGAGGTGGGAATGAAGACCGGCATGGTGCAGATCGTGTTGAGCCTGGTAATAATAGGGCTGCTGGCTTACCCGCTGGTGGTCTCCAGGCCGGCGGCGGACAACCAGGAGGAACTGCGCGAATACGCCTCGATGCTGCGCTCGCAGGAATTGTATCAACCCGCTCTGCGGGCTTACGAGGAGTATCTCCGGCACACCGCGTTGCCGGCCGCCAGGCGTGCCACTATCCATTTCACGATGGGTGACATCTGTCGCGAGAATCTGCATGACTACGAATCGGCCATGGCCCACTATCTCAAGGTCAGACAACTGGTGCCGGATGGCGAACTGCGCCAGGATGCGAGCCGTCATATCGTGTCCCTGCTCGAACGCATGCAGCGCTCCAAGGATGCGCAGCGTGAGTTGGATCGCGTCGCCCGGGCCGGTACCGCTGATGAGCCGGCGCCCGCGAATATCGTGGTGGCGCGGGTCGGTGATCGCACCATCGCGCTGCAGGAGTTGAGCAAGGCGTATGCCGCTCTGCCTGAGGCGATGCGCAAAGAGTACGAGGACGCGATGGGTGTGCAGCGGTTTGTCAGGGAGTATGTCGCTCAGGACCTGATGTACGCAGCCGCCAGGCGCGCCGGATACGAGAAGGACCCGGAGGTGCGGGCCGGATTGGCGGAGCTGGAAAAGAGTCTGATGATCCGGAAATATTACGCGGAGCAGGTTCAGAACTCCGTGATGGTGACCCAGGCCGATGCAAAAATGTACTACGATGCACACCAGGAGCGGTTCAAAACCGAGGTAAAGGAACCGGACGGTTCACGGCGCACGGTGATACCACCCTTCGACGCCGTGGCTGACCAGGCGGTTCGGCTGGTGCGCATGGAGAAGGAAAGCGCCGCGTTCGCTGAGGTGATGGACAGGGTGATGTCGGCAGAAAAGGTGGAGATCTATGAGGACCAGCTTCCCGCCAGGCTTTGAGACGGTGCTTGTGCTGGTGCTGGCGGTGCTGGCAGCGGCTCCGGCGATGTCCGACGCTGCCGATCCGGCGGCAGGGCCGGTACGGATCGAATCCGCGGTGGACCGATCCAGCGTCACCATGGGTGACAGGATCGAGTATGTGATCACCATCACCGCCGAACCGGGGGTGCATATCGAACCGCCCTCGCCAGGTGAAAATCTCGGCGCATTCGAACTCCGTGATTACCATATAGAAGGCCCTCTGGAGGAGGCTGGCCAGATCTATTATCGAGCCGTCTATGGCATTTCGATATACGAAGTGGGTGAGCATGCCATCCCTCCCGTAAAGGTCAGCTATCGACGATCGGCCGAAGCCGAGTGGGAAGATATCGGCACGCAGCCGATAGTCGTCCGGGTTGCGAGCATCGCTCCCGAGGACGGGCAGTTCAGGGATATCAAACAGGTTCGGGAAATCCCCCGCGATCATTCCCGCCTCTACCGGCTGTTGGGCATTCTGGCGGCGGTCATCCTGGTGATTGCGGCCACCATCCTGCTTCTTCGTTCCCGGCGCCGCCGCCGGCAGGCTCCCGCCGAACCTCCACGCCCGCCTCACCTGGTGGCACTCGAAGCCCTGCGCAGGCTGGAGCAGAGCGACCTGTTGGGTGAGGGTGAGTTTAAACGGTTTCATGTCGAACTGGCGCAGATCATCAAGACCTACCTGGGTGCCCGTTTCGACATTTTGACCATCGAGCGGACTTCGGAAGAGATCGTTGGCGATCTGTCGTCCGCCGCGACGGATACCAGGGTGACAGGATACGTGGAACAACTGCTGGCAGGCTGCGACCTGGTAAAGTTCGCTGCGTTTCAGCCTTCCGCGGAGACGGCTATGGATACCCTGGCGCTGGGGAGAACCATCGTGGAGGAAACCAGGCTGAGGATAGCGCTCGATTCAGTCCTGAGTACGGCGGCACCGGTCCCGGAGGTGCGTGATGTTTAGATTCGCCGATCCGGAATTCTTCCTCCTCTTCCTCTGTCTTGGGGTGCTTATGGTGGCCTGGCGCGGCCGCTTCCGCCTCCGTTCCGGCGCGGTACGGTTCTCGGATCTGCGAATCGTCAAAGGAGTCGGCGCCGGACGGGGGGCACGCGCCGTCAGGCTGCTGCGCGGCCTGCGCCTCGGCGCCGTCGCCTTCATGATCCTGGCGGTGGCGCGCCCACAGTTTGGCACCAGGTATCGGGAAATTATCACCCAGGGAATCGATATCATCCTCGCGATCGATGTCTCGGGCAGCATGGAAGCAGAGGATTTCAAACCGAAAAACCGGCTGCATGTGGTCAAGGAAGTGGTGAAGGAATTCATTGCAGGACGTGAGCATGATCGGATCGGAATGGTGGTGTTCGCCACCCGGAGCTTCACCCAGTGTCCATTGACCCTGGATTACGGGATACTCACGCAGTTCCTCGATCAGGTGGAGATCGGCATGATCGACGAGAGCAGCACCGCCATCGGCATGGCACTGGCCAACAGTGTCAACCGCCTGCGGCACTCAGATGCAAAGAGTAAGGTGATAATCCTGCTCACCGATGGCGTCAACAACGCAGGCGAGATCGATCCGATCCATGCCGCCGAACTTGCAAAGAGCATGTCTATCAAGGTCTATACCATCGGCGCCGGCACCAGGGGCACGGCCCTTTTCCCGGTCAACGATCCGCTCTTCGGTAAACGCTATGTGAGGCGCCCCGTCGAGATCGATGAACAAACCCTGAAACGCATCGCGGAAGTCACCGATGGGCAGTACTTCAGGGCGACTGATGCGGACAGCCTGCGGAGTATATACGAAGAAATCGGACAACTGGAAAAGACCGAGATAAAGAGTCACGAGTACATCGATTACCAGGAACGGTTCGAGCTGTTTCTGATCATCGGGCTGGCCTTGCTCGGTCTGGAAGTCCTGCTGTCCCAGACCAGGTATAGAAGGCTGCCGTAGTATGACCGGCATAAGATTCGGCGGCGTGCACAAAAGGAGGAAGTCATGGACTTCGGCCAGACTGGTTGGATGAACATGCTGGCGATACTGTTGGCCGGAGCAGGTATCCCCACCCTCGCCCTCGTGCTGATTCT
>JAFGDC010000123.1 GCA_016932295.1 candidate division CSSED10-310 bacterium | reverse complement strand
CTGCTGGAGAAACCCAACCCGGAACCACCCGATGGGATATCCGAGAAAATGCCGATATCGACTCCGCCAGTCACCCCCACGGCTTCCAAACAACCACGCACCAGGGGATTTGCCACCGAATCAAGCGGGTGCAAGGATTCCTCTCCTTCCAGGGTGATCTTCACCAAGCGATCCCCGCGCCGCCTCGCCGCCACCGTCACACATCGATCAATGGCGATGTTGAGGACCTCGCCGCCGCCATTGCGCCGATAAAACTGGGGAATATCAGTGCCGCCACCCATCAGGCTGATCCGCAGGGGAGCCCGGGTGATTACAAGGTTGTCCCCGGATACCACCGAGCTACCGACAGAAGCGTTTGACATCAAGATCCGTAAGCGGTCCGGGCGATCCATGCCGACGGTCCAAGGCCGGCTGGCACCCACAACTCATTCCGCTTAACAATAGTGACGATGTGTTTCATTTATCACCCACTCTCCAGACCGAAGGATCGTCGATCCTGGTTCACGTCCGTCTCCACGGGCAGCGGGTACCCTCTTACACCTTGGTTAGCGGGAGCCGATCAGATCATGCGTTTCCTGACCGCCGAATCCTCCCTGATTGGAACAGCATCCCCGGAATCGCTCATTCACCAGCCTGGACCCAACCTCGGCCTCAACCTCGACCAGGGTATCGGAACCGGTGGTGACAGGGTTGTTTTTTACTTGACCAACCGTTGAATGTCAAGCTTCCAAGAAGGATTCAAGAACCACCTGTACCACGCGCGGGCGGCGATCGGCGACCTTTCCCGTGGAACCACCATCCCGACGCTCGTCCCGGAAACCCGCCGCCGGTTGCGGTGACCCGTCCACACCTTATACGGCTCCTCGCCCGGTGACGACCGCCCGCACCGTGATCGCCGCCACCCACAGATCGAACCACAGGTCGCGGTCCCTGATGTACTGCATATCCAGCCAGACACGATCCTCGTACCCCACGCACTGGCGACCGCTCACCTGCCACAGCCCCGATATGCCTGGTTTCACCGACCTGAGCCGATCTCCGAACTCGCCGTACCTGGACAACTCGTCCGCCACGATCATCCGCGGTCCCACCAGGCTCATCTGCCCGCGCAGCACGTTCCATACCTGGGGAAGCTCATCCAGGCTGATCCGGCGCAAAACCGCACCGAAAGGAGTCACACGGGGATCGTTATCCAGTTTGAATTTGACCGAGTAGGCCGCTTTCATCGCCGGATCACCAGCCAGCACGGCATCGGCATCGGGACGCATCGTTCTCAGTTTGAGCGCGTCAAATTCACCATGGTGTTTGGCCAAAACGCGCCGGCGGTGAAACAACGGTCCCCCATCGGGACGCACGATTCGCAGATACAACCACGGCAGAAGGGTCACTAGCAACACCAGTCCGAAGAGCGCCCCGATCACGTCCATGACCCTCTTCCCCACCACGTAGGGCAGTGATTCCGCCGCCGGCCAGGCGCCGCCAGTCTCACGCAAAGAAGCCCAGGACGGCATGAAGGTCAGGTCATCAATCTTGACGAGCAGCGCTTCATCCCCAATTCCCTTCCTCCAGTTCCCGCCGCGCAGGAATTCCTGACAGGTCAGCAGGCGCAGCACTACGGTGCCGCCGGCGGCCCGTTCCGCCATCGCCTCCGCGGAGGAATCCTCCCCGATGCGGTACTCGCGGATGCCGTAATACCGCAGCACCCGTTCCGCCTCGTCGGAGGCGATGGAACCGGAAATCACCACGCGAAGCCGCGGTCGCGCACCCGGTGCCAGGTCGAGTATCCTGGTCAACAGGTAATACATCACCGGTGTCAGGACCAACAAACCCGCGCTGCCAGGATAATCCCTCGCGTGGCCCGACATCTCCACGATGACGGATACGACGACAGTCCAGGTGAAAGCGCCGGCTTTCCTGTGCGGCGGCAGCGGCCATCGGAAAAACCCGCACACGACCCCCACCAGGGCAATGAGGAGCGGAAACTGCAACAGGGTGATCGGATCGAGCCGCCGGGTGAACACCACCATGGTTGCCGCCGCTCCGGCCGCCGACACTACGAGGACCGGCAACCGTCGTGATCCCATCCGGTTCATGACCCGCCTCCTCACCGGAAACCAATCCCACGCGTCACAATCCGCCCCCATCCAGACTCGCCATGACATGAGGCGCTTCTATCCATGCGCCACCGCCGTGCTCAGAACATCCATCCACAACGCCACCAGCCGCCGTATATCGAACCGTTCGGCCACTGTGTCCCGGCCGAGCCGGGACATCTTCTCATAGAATGTCCGGTCCGCCAGCAGCACAGTCAATTTCTCGACCCATTCCCGATCATCCCGCGCCAGGAAACCATTCACGCCATCCTCGATAATGCCGTTGATGGTACCCACCGGCGAGGCGACCACGGGGATCCCCGCCGCCATGCAAAGGATCGCCTTGAACGCGCACTTGAACCTGTCCCAAGGAGTATCGTACAAGGGCATTATACCAATATCGAAGGAGTACAGGTGCTCCCGCTCCGCCGCCAATCGCCACGGGAGATATTCCGCCGCCGGCCAACCCGCCGCCGGCATGGCCGCCCCCACGCAACGCAGGCGGAACGCCTCGGCGTTGCGCCGGTGAAGCCTGCTCAGCGCCGGACCAACCAGTGCCAGGTGCCGTTGCGTGCTCGGACTGCCTATCCAACCGAT
>JAFGDC010000122.1 GCA_016932295.1 candidate division CSSED10-310 bacterium | reverse complement strand
TCGGCACTGGAGTGTCAGGAGCAGCGTGGCGATGATCTTGGCGAGCGGATGGGATCGGCCTTTGCAGATGTGTTTTCGGCGGGAGCGGAGAAGGCTGTGCTAGTGGGGTCAGACATTCCCGGGCTTGGCCTGAATGAGCTGAACGATGCGTTCGACCTGCTGGAGTCCCATGACGCGGTGATCGGGCCTGCATCGGACGGGGGATATTACCTGATCGGGTTCAGGGCTGATACACTTACCTTCGCGGTGTTTCGGGATATGGAGTGGGGCGATGGGACAGTGGCGGCGGTGACCGGGGCACGATTGGTGGCGGCCGGCCTGACCGTCGCCAGGACCAGGATATTGAGTGACATGGACCGGCCGTCGGATGTGCTGGAGTTCCTGAGACGTGAGGATAGCGAAGGCCGCTCCGGCTGGTTGAGGGAGTATCTGAAGGATTGCATTGAGCGAAAATCTGGTGAGTACCGGGGTCCAAGTAGAGAGGAGAAGAGATGAACAGCGGGAATCGGGGTTCGGTGCTGGCGTTCATGGGCAGTCCCAGGCGGGGCGGCAACACCGACGTGCTGGTGGACGAGGCGCTGCGGGGCGCGGCGGCGGCCGGCGCGAGGGTGGAGAAGGTGGTCCTGGTGGAGCATGACATTCAGCCGTGCCGGGGCTGCGCGGAATGCCAGGAGACGGGCGCCTGCGTCATCGAGGATGACATGCGCGGGCTACTGGTGAAAATGGAGGAGGCGGATGCCTGGATTCTGGGTACACCAGTGTACTGGTGGGGACCGACGGCGCAGTACAAGGCGTTCCTCGATCGCTGGTTCGGCGCCGGGCGGGTGGTGAACTTCAAGCGTCACCGGGTTGGTCTGATTATTCCGCTGGGTGACAACAACGAGGAAACCGCCAAGTGGACGGTGGGGATGCTGCGGACCGGTTTGGGGTATCTCGGGGTCGAGGTTGTGGCTACGCTGCTCGCCGCCGGTGTGTACAGATTGGGCGAGGCAGCGAAGAAGGATGCCCTGATGGCGGATGCGTTTGTCATGGGGGGGAAGCTGGCGGCTGGATGATATCATGATGAATGCGCGGCGCAAGCGAAGTGGAAGGCAACCGGTGCATCCCGTTTTATGATACCGCTGCGGCGATCCGCCCCGGATCCGCCGGCGCTGGATGCGGAGAACAATGTCAGGCGTAAGGAGCAGCTTCAGAACAGCTATATCGGGTACCTCGATCCGGTAAGCCTGGTCCCGTGTTCAAAACTGGAACTCAATCGCCACAACAACCGATTTTATCAGACCTCCCTGGTTCCCCTGGTGAAACTGCCTCAGCGCGGACTTAACATCTCCGGGCACCAGTTGAGGAGAGCATTCAACTGGTTCAGGGAACGCATCAGGTACCGCAGCGGAATGACGGTCGCCAGCGGAAGGGATCTGGCTGAATTCCTGGACAGGCTGGTTGACAAACTTTTTTTCACGGTGATTACCGTCATTGATGAACTGAATGCGTTCAAGGTCTTGGAAACCCTCAATGCGCGTGGTGTCAGGCTGTCGTCCACCGACCTCCTGAAGAACTATTGTACCGCCGCGCACCGGGGAACCAGACCGGGACGGTCTGGCTACAACGAGACAGGCCGAACGGATGGGGTCGTACCCAGAAAGTTGGAATCATCGTTGTGAATCGTTGATACTCGATCCAGTACCACACTGACGATATCCACCGAATCCGCTTGTTCACCGGGACAGGTTCCGGCGTACCGGTGACTATTCCTCGGCCGGACTCAGTCCTCTGACAAACCCACGATGAAACCCATCAGGATCATGGTGGCCACCAGGGACGACCCGCCCTTGCTCACGAACGGCAGGGTAATGCCGGTGATGGGGATAAGGTTCACTACCCCGCCGAGGTTGATGATAGTCTGGATCGCCAGGCACAGGATAGCGCCGGTCACCAGCAACGCCTGGAAATGATCCTTCCTGGTCAGGCCGATTCTCAACCCGCGATGAAAAAGCACCGCGAACACCGTCAGGATCACCGCGCACCCGATAAACCCAAGCTCTTCCCCCAAACCCGCATACACAAAATCAGTCTGCACGATTGGAATGCGGTCCGGATTGCCCTCGCCCAAACCCCGCCCCAGCCAACCGCCTGAAAACAATGCCATCAGGCTTTGCACCGTCTGGTATCCTTGGGTTGTGGCCACGGCAAACGGATCCCTCCAGGCGATGAATCGAATGCTCCAATAGTCCATGAATCGAGACAGTACAGCCACGCCACCCACACACGCCCCAGCCAGCAGGACGAGGTACCCGCATTTCCTGGTGGCGAGATAGAGCAGCATCGCGAAGGTTAAGAGCAGGACTGCCAGCAGCCCCATGTCCTTCAGGAAAATGACCAACAGAAATGGCGGAGTCATGATAATCGCGATCCTGATCACCGCGCCGGTGGCGGGCAACGGCAGGGGTAGCCAGGCTGGACCACGGCGCAGATCGTCAGCGAACCGATGCAGAAATCCAGCGAACAGGATCACCATCAGTGGCTTGATCAGCTCCGACGGGGTCATGTTACCCGGCGCGAATCGAGCCCCCCTGTAGGTCACTCCGAACACCAGCAGGAACGCCTGGATGGCGAGCACGGCAGGCAAGGCCAGGCCATACAATGCGAGCACCAGGCGATCGCCACCCTGCCTGAGGAAAAGAACCAGGAGCGCGAACACCGCCAAGCCGATGGGATACCCCGCATAACGCCAACTGGTGAAGGCCATGTAATCGATGAATCCATAGCGATATTGCACCACCACGCCCAGCCCCATCAGCAGGAACGCACCAGGCAGCAATAATTGATCGCCGCGGAATTTCACCGCGCCGAACAGCAGATGGGTCAGGAAGAAGCCTGCGAACAATGCCGGCAACATCCCCCAGTCCTCGTACCGGACCGGAAGACTTCGCGACCAGCGCACCACGAAGATCCCGCCGAATCCAACCAGCAACGAGATGAACGCAGTGAACAGGAGGCCGCCCTCTATGGGTCGCCGCCTGAATCGTTCCAGGATTGAATCGCGCTGCACGGTGCTCATGAAGAGGTGTCCCCCGCGGTTTCTGGTGGTTGCGCGAAATATCCGAGTTCCCAGGCTTTGTCCATGAGTTGTTTCGCCACGGGGACGGCAGATCGGGATGCGAAGCCGGCATTTTCGATGAGTACAGCGAAGGCGAGCCGCGGTTCGTCACATGGCGCGAAGCCGATAAAGATGCCATGCCCCGAACCACATGGATTTTCCGCCGTTCCCGTTTTGCCGGCGATGGTGACCCTGCCTCCCCTGGCGGCCCGGCCGGTGCCTTCCTCCACTACCTCTCGCATGAGTGTTCCGATGTGCCGGCAGGCATCCTCAGGAAGGGCGTTTCCCAGGGATGCCGTGGATTGTGACCGCAGCAGCCTCGGCGCAGGCGCCCAGCCACGGTTGGCGATGATCGACGAGACCATGCACAGGTGAAGCGGTGAGACCATGAGCCGCCCCTGTCCGATAGAGACCAGGGTAAGTTCCATCACGTTCACGTTGGCCGGCGATGGAAGCTCGCTGGCGGAACAGACGAGCGCTTCATCCCACCTGGTTGGAGGCATCACCTGAATCGGCCGGTCCAGCAGTAATTGCTGAGCCTGCTGGTAGATTTTGTCATAACCGAGACTCACGCCGAGCTGTGCAAAATAGACGTTGCAGGACTGTACGAACGCATCTCTCAAGCCGATCCGGCCGTGACCCTGCCACTCGGTATTGTTTTCCCTCGCCTCGTAAAATTCGTGATCTTTGATTCCACGTTCATTCACGAGTGGTGAATACCCATTCGCGCCGCAATGGAAGACATGGGACTTGGGACTACGGATGGCAAGCAGGGCGGGGATGATCTTGAAAGTGGAACCAGGCGGATACCGGCCGTGGAAGCAGCGATTCAGCAGTGGCGCGGACTCGTCGTTTTCGTCGAACAGCGCGCCGTCCAGATGGTTGGTATCGAAACCGGGAGCACTGGCGCATACGATCAGGTCGCCGTCGCGCGGATCCATCACCACGACAGCACCCCGTCGGTTTCCAAGCAGCCTCACTGCCTCGCGCTGCAACCCGATGTCGATGGTGAGGTCGATATCATTTCCCCGCATGGCTTCATGGTTGAACAGGTTGTGCAGCACCGTCATCAACTCACCGGCCGAACCAACCGTGCGGCCGTTCAGATAGGCATAACGTTGTGCCTCCATCCCTGTCCGGCCGTACTTGAAATGATCGTAGCCCACGATATGCGCGCTGGCATCGCCGTAAGGATAATACCTGATGATGTCCGCTCCCTCGGATCGATTGCCGGCGAGCACCGTTCCATGCCGGTCGAGAATCAATCCCTTCTGGTATGATCGCGCGTAGTTTGGCATTCTCCTGTCGTACATCCGCACGGTACGCATGAAATCATCGTGGAGGAATCCTCCCAGTTGCCAGAAGGCTTGGGACAACAGGATGGCGGCGAAACAGAACAGGCCGCACCAGTAAACGGGTGCTGAACGGCCCGGCAATACGGCGGCGGTCGGCGGCTGTCCGGATGATGCGCCGCCACCGCGCAGGTTGCTCAGGATCCGGATCCAGGTCCGGACGAGCATGATGAGGAAAATGATGGAGATACTGCGACTGATGAACTGGACAAGCTGTTCAGGAACCTGGTTCGTCACCCGGTTGTCTCCGTTCAGTGCTCCCTGGAATCCTCCAAGAGTTGTCCGATCCGTCTGAATTTGAAATAGCGATCACGAATGATCTGGTTCACCGATTTATTGCACAATTCTTTTATATGTTTGTAGATATAGTTATCGAGTATCAGCGCGGCAAGGTCATGGTTGCGATGCGCGCCACCGAGTGGTTCCGGGATGATTTCATCGGCGATGCCAAGATGGGCCATGTCCAGCGCGGTCAATTTAAGGCTCTCCGCCGCCACCGGCGCCATGTGAGCATCCTTCCACAGGATGGCGGCGCATCCCTCCGGTGTGATGACGGAATAGATGGCGTTCTCCTGCATGATGATACGATCGCCGACGCTGAGCCCGAGGGCGCCTCCGCTGCCGCCCTCGCCGGTCACCACGGTGACGATCGGCACGGGCAGCCTGGACATGATCAGCAGGTTGCGCGCGATAGCCTCAGCCTGACCCCGCTCCTCCGCACCCTTGCCGGGATAGGCGCCGGGCGTGTCGATGAAGCTGATGATGGGATGTCCCAGGTTGGCGGCCATCTCCATCACGCGCAGCGCCTTGCGGAACCCCTCCGGGTTGGGCATGCCGAAATTGCGTCTGAGGTTTTCCGTGGTACCGCGTCCCTTCTGATGTCCCACCAGTACCACCGGCATATCGTGGTACACAGCCAATCCGGTGACGATGGCGGGATCATCGCCGAACAGCCGGTCCCCGTGGATTTCGATGAAATCGGTGGTCAGCCTGGAGAGATAATCAAGCATATATGGCCGATCGGGATGCCGGGCTAGTTCAGTACGCTGCCAGGCATTCAGATCAGAGAAAATTTCCCTGTACCTATGGACGATCTCCCGCTCCAGAACGCGGGTCTCGGTCGTGCAGTCCAGGCTCTGGCAGCGCAGGTTATCCTTCAATTTTTTCAACTGATCGACCAGTTCGGTTATGGGTTTTTCGAAATCCAACGCCCGTTTTCGCATGAAGCCTCCTAACCGAATACCAGGCAATCCGCGCCGAGTACCTTTTCGAGGCTCTCCTGGCAGGCCACGGCGGATGAGATGCTGTACTTTTCAGGCAGTTGCATGAGCGCGCTGCGCACCCGCGACTCCTCGGGATACACGAACTCCAACATGACCCGGCACTTGCCCGGATTGTCCTCCATCACCTTCTTGATCTGCTCCATCGTGTCCCGGCTGGCGCCGTCAACCGGCAACGAGATGGTGATAGTGGTGGTGAGCTTGGAACGAGCTTCCTCCAGGCTCAGCACCTCGCTGCAGATGATGCTGGTGCCTTTTTCATTGCTTTCCACGTGACCCTTTATGATCAATGGTTCCATGTCCAGCGCTAGATGCTCTTTGAACGCCTCGTACTCCTGGGCGCGGAAGATCACCTTGAAGAAGCCTTCCAGGTCCTCGAAGGTGACGAGGGCCATGGTGTCCCCGCGCCTCGTTTGCCGCGGCCGGATCTCGGATGTCAACCCGGCGATGCTGACCCGTTCCTGGTCCTGAATGTGCATCAATTCGCCGCTGCTGTTGGTGGTGAAATTCTTCAATTCCTTACGATAACGCAGCAAGGGATGGCCGGTGATGAAAAATCCCAGTGACTCTTTTTCGGCCAGCAGCCTCTCCTTGGGTGACATGGGATCTGTTTCGGGCAGCGTATCCATCACCAGACCATGCTGAGCGCCCCTGCTCATCCGCGCGAATAGGCTCATTTGGCCGGTGGCGCGGTCCCGCTGCGTCGATTGAGCGTTTTCCATTGCGCGATCGAGCACCGCCAACAACTGGTTGCGGTTGGGAGCCAGGGAATCGAACGCGCCACACTTGATGAGGTTCTCAACCACCCTGCGGTTCACGGCCCGCATGTCCACCCGCTCGCAGAAATCGAACAGCGACTGGAACGGACCGCCTTCTTTGCGCGCATTCAGAATCGCATCCACCGCGTTGTAGCCGACATTCTTTACCGCCGCCAATCCGAAACGGATGGCCTGGTCCAATACCGTGAAGTCACGGTAACTCTCATTCACGTCAGGCGGCAGGATTTCAATGCACATCTTCCGGCATTCGCTGATGCTCTTCAGCACCTTGTCCGTATGTTCCATGTCGGCGGTCAACAACGAAGCCATATATTCGGTCGAGTAGTTCGCCTTCAAATACGCTGTCTGATAGGCGATGTAGGCGTACGGGGCTGCGTGTGACTTGTTGAAACCGTAACGGGCGAAAGGCTCGATGAAGGAGAAGATGTCCTCGGCGAGCTTGCGGCTGTACCCCTGTTTCTGAGCTCCGGTGATGAACCGGGTCCGCTGTTCGTTCAGGAGTTCCTTCTTCTTCTTGCTGATTGCTTTGCGGAGAATGTCAGCCTGCCCGTACGAGAACCCAGCGATGGTCCGGGCGATCTGCATGATGTGCTCCTGGTACACGATCACGCCATAGGTGTTCTCCAGGATGGGCTTGAGCGCCGGATGCAGGTATTCAGCCTTCTCCCTGCCGTGTTTGCAGTTGATGAACTTGGGAATGCTCTCGATGGGACCGGGGCGATACAGCGCCACCATGGCGATCAGGTCCTCTATATTGCTTGGTTTCAACCGCCGCAGGTAATCCCTCATCCCGGTGCTCTCAAACTGGAATATGCCCACCGTGTCCCCACAGGAAAGCAGTCCGTACGCCTTCTCGTCGTCCAGGGGCAGTTCGTCGAGCTGAAGCTTCTCGCCACGGGTTTTTTCGATGATCTTTACGGTCTTGTCCAGGATGGTCAGGTTGCGCAAGCCGAGGAAATCCATCTTCAGGAGGCCGAGACTGGCGATGAAGTTCATGGAATACTGTGTCAGGGGAAGCTCGCCGGTCTTGTTCTTGGGATCGTTCGCCAAGGGGACATACTCGGTGAGCGGATCACGGGCGATCACCACTGCGGCGGCGTGGGTCGAAGCGTGGCGGCTGAGGCCTTCCAGCGCCATGGAAGCATCCATGAGGTCCTTGATGCGGCGGTCCTTCTTCATGAGCTTGGGGAGTTCCGGTTCCTGCTTGAGGGCGTCCTCGAGCGAAATGTTCAATACCGGGGGCACCAGTTTTGCGATCTTGTCCACCTCACCGTAGGGGATGTCCAGCACCCTGCCCACATCGCGGATTGCCGCCCGGGCCGCCATGGTTCCAAAAGTGATGACCTGCGCCACCCGGTCGGCACCGTACTTCTCATGGACGTAATGGATGACCTGGGCACGACCGTTGACACAAAGGTCAACGTCGATATCGGGCATACTGGTCCGCTCGGGATTGAGAAATCGTTCAAACAGCAGATCGTATTTGATGGGATCGAGATCGGTGATCCGCAGGACGTACGCCACCAGGCTGCCCGCCGCCGAGCCACGCCCCGGGCCAACGGGGATCGACCGGCTGCGCGCGTAGTTGATGAAATCCCAGACGATCAGGAAATATGCGGCAAACCCCATCGAGAAGATGACGTTCAATTCCATCTCCAGGCGCTCGTCGTAGACCCTGCGCGTCTCCGCATCGTCCAGACCGCCCCGTTGCAGCCGGTCGGTCAATCCCTCTTCGCACAGATGGCGAAGATAGGTTTTCTCGTCGAACCCGGCAGGCACATCGAACTGAGGAAGAATGTCCTTGCCGAACTCGATCTTGACCCCGCAGCGCTCGGCAATGCGTACGGTATTGCTCAGCGCTTGAGGAATCTCTTTGAATAGCCGGAACATCTCGTCAGGCGTTTTGAAGTAGAACTCGTCGTTGGGCAACTTCATCCGATCGGTATCGGCGAGTTTCTTTCCGGTCTGGATACAGAGCAGGATATCATGGAAACGGGCATCGTCGCGCCTCAGGTAATGACAGTCATTGCAGGCGACGATGCCCAGGTCCATTTCCCTGGCAAGCCGGATCAGTTGCGGATTCACCTCGCGCTCTTCCGGCAGCCCCTGGTCCTGGATTTCCAGGAAGAAATTCTCCTTACCGAAGATTTCCCTATACCCGGCCGCCAGATCGGCGGCCTTGTGGTACTCACCTTCCAGCAGGGCCTGGGGCACTTCACCCTTGAGACACCCGCTCAGGGCGATGATGCCCTTGTGATACTGGTGCAGGGCCTCTTTATCGACTCGGGGCTTGTAGTAAAAACCTTCGAGGAAACCGATACTCGAGAGCTTCATGAGGTTCCTGTAACCCTCGTTGTTTTCAGCCAACAGGGTGAGATGATAGCTGGAGCCGATACCCTGCGTGCGGTCGAAACGGGAACCCCGGGCGATGTAGGCTTCCTGTCCGATGATCGGCTTGACGCCTGCATCCATGGCGCGAGAATAAAAATCCACCGCGGCGTACATGTTGCCGTGATCGGTCAGTGCCACCGCCGGCATATCCAGCCTGACCGCCTCCTGCACCAACTGCCCCAACCGGATGGCGCCGTCCAGCAGGCTGTATTCGGAATGGACATGAAGATGGACGAACTGCTTGTGCGGCATACTCACTCCCATTCGATGGTGGCTGGTGGTTTTGAGCTGATGTCATACACCACCCGGTTGACGCCATGGACTTCGTTGATGATCCGATTGGAAATCCGCTTCAGGACGTCGCGGGGAAGGTCCGCCCAGTCGGCGGTCATCCCATCCACGCTGTCCACGGCCCGTAACGCCACGACGTGTTCATAGGTGCGTTTATCACCCATCACCCCGACCGTGCGCACCGGCAGCAAGACTCCGAAGGCCTGCCATAACCTCCCATAGAGTCCGGCCGCCTGAATCTCGGTCGAGATGACGGCATCCGACCGGCGCACTATATCCAGTCTCTCCGCGGTGACCTCGCCGAGAATCCGCACCGCCAGACCCGGTCCCGGAAATGGCTGGCGCTGCACCACTTCTTCAGCCAGTCCAAGCTCCATGCCTACCTTCCGCACCTCGTCCTTGAAGAGTTGCCGGAGCGGTTCCAGGAGGGTGAAGGTCATGGCCTCGGGCAATCCCCCAACGTTGTGGTGCGACTTGATCGTCGCCGACGGGCCATGCACCGGGACACTCTCGATCACGTCCGGATACAATGTCCCCTGGGCCAGGAAAGCAAATGTGCCGAGCGCCGCCGCACGCTCCTCGAAGACCGCGAT
>JAFGDC010000121.1 GCA_016932295.1 candidate division CSSED10-310 bacterium | reverse complement strand
CGCAAAGCAGTTGCCGCCCGTGAGATCCGCCGGGCCGAGTGGGGGGACGCGAGACAGCTTTTGTCATATGCGCGAAATGCAGTACTGCCATATTCGCTGGTGTTGTTGAATCCGCGCCTTGGCCGATTCCGAGATTGAGGTGTGGATGGGGGGGAATGGTGCCGTGCCGTTTTTCGATGGTGAGGGATCGGGGAGGATGGGTGTGCACTCAGGGTGGCGGAGGGTGGCGGGGTGAAGGTATATCATGGAATGATGGAGCGGGCGTGGCGTTGTTGCAGGCCGGTGTATCGTCACGGAATGGGGAGATGGCGGATCGGGAGGTGTGCCGGTTGCGGGGTGGCGGGATGCCGCGGCGGGGATGGCGGTGGGGGAGGGCAGATGTCACGGTGTTTTCTCTTGACAAGAGCGGGAGGGCTCCTTAGTATGACGCTGGTTTTTTAATGCTGAAGGCACGTAGCTCAGGGGGAGAGCGCTACCTTGACGCGGTAGAAGTCGACGGTTCGAAACCGTCCGTGCCTATACAGAAGCGCAGGTGCGGATCATTCCGCCGTTGCCGGCTTCGTGAGGAAACGGGGTCCGGGAGCGGCATGATGATTCAGGCAGCGGGCTTCAGAGGAAGGCACCGGCGGGCGCTGGGCGCGTGCTTGGCGCCTTTTGTCTTGTGCCCGTTTTTCGCGAAGATGACCATTACAAAGGGGGTTGGAGATCCGCTCGGATAAGATTGCCATCAATGAGGATATCAAGGCCCGTGAGGTGCGGCTGATCGGCTCGGACGGGGAGCAGAAAGGTATTGTGCCCATCGAGGAGGCACTGCGTCTGGCCAGGGAAGAGCAGTTGGACTTGGTGGAGGTGGCGGCAGCCGCCAAACCACCTGTCTGTCGCATCCTGAATTACGGGAAGTACAGGTACCAGAAAAGCAAACGAGACCAAATCGCTCGCAAGAAGCAGAAAGGATCTCAGCTGAAGGAGATCCAGATGCGGCCGAAGACGGAACAGCACGATTTCGATTTCAAGATGCGGCATGTCAAGCGATTCCTGGAGGGTGGTCACAAGATCAAGGTGACCGTCAAATTCCGGGGCCGGGAGATGTCGCATACGGATCGGGGGAAATCGTTGCTGGACAAGGTCGCTGTGGAATTGCAGGAGGATGCTCGGATTGAGGTGCCGCCGAAGCTCGAGGGGCGTCGCTATTCGATGATCATTGCCCCGAAGCCGAAGAATGCATAAGAGCTGGCTGGTCGGTTTAGAGGAGGAGGATCGTGCCAAAAATCAAGACGAACAGAAGCGCAGCCAAGCGGTTCAAACGGACGGCAAACGGTCATTTCAAGCGCAGCAAGGCGTTTGCCGGACATATTCTTACGAAGAAAACCAGGAAGCGGAAACGCAATTTCCGAAAGATCGCGGTCGTCAACGAGGTCGATGAGGGAAGGCTGGTACGGTTGCTGCCGTATCTGTAACGGCACACCCCATCGTGCGTTCCGTCTGCTTGATTCATCAGGAGAGGATACATGGCCAGGGTAAAACGAGGAGTTAAGGGCGCCCGCAAACGCCGGCGCATAATGAAACAGACCAAGGGATTTCAGGGGAGTCGTTCGACGTTGTTGCGAACCGCCAAGGAAACCCTGGAGAATTCCTGGGTCTATGCGTATCGTGATCGACGCAACCGCAAACGGGAATTTCGGCGACTCTGGATTGTCAGGATAAATGCGGCGGCTCGCGCCAACGGCATGTCGTACAGCACCCTGATGAACGGCCTGCAGCGTTCCGGGGTGGATCTCGACAGGCGGATGCTGGCGCATCTGGCGGTGACCGAGCCGGCGGTCTTCAGTCAATTGGTGGAGGTGGCTCGGGACGCCGCCGCCTGATAGTTGCTGCCATCATGCAGTACGCCGTCATCGGACTCGGCGCCTTCGGGCGTAGTGTGGCCATTGCCCTGGCTCAGGAACGATGCCAGGTGATGGCCATCGATGTTCGCGAGGACAAGGTCAATTCCATCGCGCCGTATGTAGCACGGGCGGTTCAACTGGATGCCAGTGATGAAAATGCCTTGCGCGAAGTGGGTATCACCCTGTTCAGAACAGTGGTGGTGGGTATTGGCAGCGACCTCGAGGCCAGTATCATGGCGACGCTCAATCTCAAGGAATTGGGAGTCGAACGGGTCTTCAGTAAGGCGATGTCCACGTATCACGGAAAGATTCTTGAACGCGTGGGTGCCGACCGCATCATTTATCCAGAACAGGACATGGGGCGACGCCTCGCCCAGTCGTTGGCCAGACCCACCATCTTCGATCATATCAAACTCTCAAAGGAGTACAGTATCGAAGAGGTGAAACCGCCTCCCAGATACGAGGGCAAGTCTTTGCGAGAACTGGAAATCCGTCCGCGTTTCGGAGTGAGCGTCATCGGCATTCGGCATGACAAGGCGGGAATCCAGAAGGGCAGCATGTCAAGAGAGCTTACCATCGCACCCATGGCTGATGACCAACTCATGCCGGGGGAT
>JAFGDC010000120.1 GCA_016932295.1 candidate division CSSED10-310 bacterium | reverse complement strand
ATGGGGAGTTTCAAAGCATTTCTTCCATCCCGGGCATGCAGGAGCGTACCATTTTGGTGGATGGTGTTTCCAAGACATATGCCATGACCGGGTGGCGGATCGGATATGCCTCGAATCCAGTCCTGGCACCATACTTCTCGACCCTTGTCACCAATACCGAATCCTGCGCCGGGCATGTCAATCAGTACGCCGCTCTCGAAGCAATCACCGGACCGCAAGACACCTCCGTCCAAATGGCCAAAATATTCCACAAGCGCCGTGACATCATTGTCGATGGTCTGAATGAGATCGATGGATTCTCATGTCTGCGGCCCGGTGGCGCTTTCTATGTCTGGCCGAACGTTACGGAAGCCTGTAAAATGGTCGGCGCGGCCAATTCCGAGGCATTGCGCAAGCGGTTGCTGTACGAAGCCCATGTCGCGGTGCTTGCGGACATCCACTTCGGTCCCCAGGTCGCCGGTGAAGGTGAACACCTGCGCTTCTCCTATGCTTCTTCAGAACAGGACATCAGGAAGGGACTGGAGAAAATCCGGGAGTTCATGGCGGCAAACAAGAAGTAACGGGATTACGCCGGTCCGATTGGAAAGTACTGCCGGGAGGTATGCAACCGTTCCTCTTTGGTATGCCCCTCATCCAGTGAAACAGCTCCGGCTGGCGAATTCGTGCATGGCGATCATTGATATGAAGCTCCGGGGGGGCTGCCAGGCAGCCGCCGGTCAGAAGACGCCGGCTCCCGGCAGCATGCATGTTGGAAAGTAGGGAAGCGGCTTCATATCCATGGATAAAGGATTGCGGGTATCTCCGCCGCCATGTCGTGGGTGGCTGGTGGAGAAGCTGATTATGGGCAGTCGCCACACCTGTGCTATACTGCATTTGTGCATCGCATCAGTGGTCAACCAGGAGGTCGGGCAGTGCGGTATCGAACGATCAGACAGGCGGTTGTGATCTTACTGTGTCTCTTTCTCGGTACGGCCTGCGCCCACCGGAACCCGGGCCGGCGCGCCGCGCAACTCAACGGCCATGCCGTCCATCTTGCCGAACGACAGCTCTGGCAAGAGGCTGAGTTCTACCTCGAGAGAGCTGTCAAGACAGCTCATGATGATCCCCGGGTATTGAACAACATGGCGGTGCTTCTCGAGCAGAAGGGAAACTACGAAGTGGCAATGGCATTGTACAACAAGGCTCTCTTTCTCGCCCCGCACAGCAGTGTCATAACGCATAACCTCAAGGCGCTGCAAGCAATGCTTGACGACGCCGGAGAGAAGGATGCCGGCGATGACAAATCGCGCTGAAATAGCGGCCGTCATCCTGCTTGGTCTGCTCGCCGGGTGCGCGGGGACCAAGGTGGGATTCATCGTGGAGCGACCGGGTAAAGTACCTGTCGAACTGGTTGACGGAATCACTCTTATCCCGTTTCAGCAGGTTGACACCAAGGAATCGGAAATCGAGGCAGGCAGGGAACTGACCAACCTTATGCGCCGAATCCTGGAAGCCGAGAGGCGGCTGCATGAGGTGAAGGTCGTCAAGCTGACGGAACTGGAAACACCGGTCGCGAGCGCACCGGCGGACTGGGTGGAAGCACCAGAAACCGCTCCCTGGAAAGTGTTCCAACAGGAGTTGAAAGCACCGCTGGTGTTGTTCGGGACAGTCAGGTTCGATGCCTACGATTACACTGGTTTCGTCACGGAAACGGTCGAAGATCCTTACACAGGGCGACCGGTGCGCAGGACGGTAAAGAAGGAATTGGCCAACTACACCTACAAGGTCACCATAGTCCTGGGTGAAGTCGATACCAGAAAGGTGGTCTACGAGAAGGTTTACGACAATCGCAAGACAGTTGAGGGCAAACTGAACATCTACGATTTTTTCGAGATACTCGAGCCAGAACTCCGCAGTTTCGTTGATAAATTGTTCGGTGAAAAACGTATAGAGAAACGGAAGTTACTTCGATGAAGGCACGTGGCGTCTCCTGGCGGTTACTGTCGGCGGCCGCTCTGGTCATCGGCTTGAATGCGGTGTTGTTCGGCCTTGCGCCTCATCAGGTCCAGGCTTTCGGCAAAAACAAGATAAACTACGATACATTCAAGTGGCGTTTTCATGAGACGCCTCACTTCAGGATTCATTACTACGAGGAATCGTATGATCTGGTCCTGGACATAGAGGACATTGCGGAGAACGCCTATGCCATGCTCAGTGGCAAGTTGGATCACGAGCTGAGTTTCAAGGTGCCGTTGATCATGTACCGAACCCATCGACACATGGAGCAGACCAACATCATCCTGGATTTCATTCCGGAGGGAGTGGCCGGTTTCAACGAACCTATCAAGAACCGCCTGGTCGTCCCGGTACAACTCCCCAAAAACCAGTTGGTCAGCCTCATCACCCATGAACTGGTCCATTCTTTCCAGTTCGATATTCTCTTCGGTTCCCGCCTCGGCCAATTGCCTGGAGTGCCCTTGTGGATCATGGAAGGCATGGCTGAACACTTCACCGGCGACTGGGATGCCATCGGCAGGATGGTGTTGAAGGATGCGGTGGCGAACGGGTATGTGGTGGATCTGGCGGATCTGGAAACCTTCAACCGGCTCTATTCACCATATCTCGGCTACAAGCTCGCGCAATCAGCCGTGGACTACATCGTCGAGACGTACGGCATAATGAAGTTCAGGAACTTTCTCTGGGAAGTCCGTCGCAAGCTCCCGACTGAACGATTCACCGACCGGGCCAGTCGGCGGGCGTTTGGAATTTCTCTGGCGGAGTTGTCACAGGATTGGCGGCAGCATCTCAATCAGAAGTATGCCGCGGATGAAGTGCTGCAGGAATTTCCCAGTGAGTATGGAAGGCCGATGCTGGCGGCGGACCGGCGCGTGGCGCAATGGATCGGTCCGGTCGTTTCACCGGGCGGCCAACAGATCGCCTTCGTGACCGGTTACAAGACCCGCAGTGAAGTGATGACAGTCAGTTGGCCGGCGGAGGATGAGCCGGTGGATGGCGCATTGCGCGCGTTTCAACAGACGGCGCGCATTCCTGAATGCCTGACCTGTGATATCAGGCCATGGAAATTTCTCTATGTGATTACCAAGGGCCGACCGCTCACCTGGTCAGCGGAAGGAGACTACATCGCCTTCTTCGGCCGTGTGGAAAATGAAAACAGGCTGTTTGTCTATGATGTGGTAGCCGGCAGCCTGTCAGGCGCCTTCTACCTGCCGGTCGATGTGGCCAGTTCTCCCTCTTTCATGCCGGACGGCAGGATCGCGTTCGCCGGCTACAAAGATTATATCAGCGATATCTTCGCGTTCGATCCGGCCACGAAAGAAGTCGTTCGTCTGACCAAAGACGATTACCTCGATGAAACCCCGGCGGTCTCGCCTGACGGCGGATGGTTGGCCTATGCATCGGAACGTGGAGACCGGTTCCGGATCATCATGAAGGATCTCGCAACGAAGCATGAAAAGATGATCACGACAGGCGCCGGTAATGAACTCCTGCCGCAATGGTCCCCAAGCGGTAACCGTCTCTTGTTCATCTCCGATGCGGAGAGTGGTATCAATAATGTGTATACCGTCGATCTGCGCAGCGGGGAGGTTTCACAACATACCGACGCGTTTGCCGGCATTACCTCCGCTGCCTTCGAAAACGATGAGAACACCCTGCTCGTCTCCTGTTTCGTCAAAGGCCGGGAGCGCCTGTACCGCATCCCGCTGGACCGTGTGCCCAAGTCCCGCCGGGCGGACGCCGCCAAGCTGCGGCAGTTACGGGACGAGTTGGACTACTGGCTGAGGTTGCCGAACGCGGAGGGGCCGGGCGGGAGTATCGGCACGGACGGGGAGATACCGGCTGATTCGGCTGCACCCTCGACTGATGAAGTCGCAGATGCGGGGGACCGGAATGCACCGCTGGAGCCTCAAGCGGGTGAGCGGGATGATTCCGGTCAACTTCCGCCGGCTGCCGATGACGAAGTCAGGAGCGCCGAGGGAGACATGGCGACCGAAGCAACAGGGGAACCAGCCGGGGCGGCTGCCGCGGCCGAAGCTGAGTCAAAAGCATCCTCCGAAACCACTCCAGGGGCTGCTCCAGAGGCTGCTCCAGAAGTCGCTGCGGAGACCGCTACGCAGACTGCATCCGAGGCCGAAACCAAGACTGAAGCGAAGCTCAGGGCACCACAGGAGAGGAAGGTGCCATTCAAGCTTCTGCCGGACGCCATCGATGCTCAGGTCACCTATAGTTCAGATGGAGTACTGAGGTTGATCGGGGGAATAATGCTCTCGGATATGCTGGGAAACCACCGGATATATCTCGAGGCGTCACGCTACACCGGCACGAACAACCTCCTGATGGAGTATTATTTCCTCAGATTCAGACCGGATTTCGGCCTTCGGCTCTACAGTCTCGAGGATTATTATTATTACTTCGGCCGGTATGAACGGCAAATCAGGGGGGGGTCACTCTTCGCCACATATCCCCTCAACATCACTCATCGCTTCACGGTGCAATACAATTACATCGAACGTGCAGACGACAATCCGGTGTATACGTCGACCTATGACGTATCGCTCATCGAGGCGGCGTTCGTGGCCGACAGCGTGATCTGGGCCTCGTACGGCGGGCACAAGGGACGGCGGTACGCGGTGAGTTACGCGTGGCCCCTGGTCATCTCGAACCAGACATTGGATTTCGATGTGGCGTATGCCGATTACCGCGAGTATCTGCCCTTGTCGAGGCGATCCGAAGTGGCGTTGCACCTGTTCGGCATCAGGAGTTCGGGGGAGGAGCCCGAGGTGAGTTACATAGGCGGGGCCGGTACGATCAGGGGGTATGAATATGGCGAATTCTATGGCACCAGGGCAGCCTACGCGAATGTCGAACTGCGCTTTCCCCTGCTGGATGTGTTGGCTTTTCCTGCGGGGATCATGTTCTATGGCATTCGGGGTGCCCTGTATGTCGATTCCGGCATCGCCTGGTTCGAGGGTGAGGATATCGACCTGTTCGGCACCCGTGAAGGACCTGATGCCCCGCTGCATCTGAACAGCGCGGTCGGGTTTGGCATCACCTGGGATTTTCTCGGTCTGGAACTGCATTTCGACTTCTCAAAACGAACTGATTTCCGTAAATTCGAGGGTGACACTATCTACGAATTCAGCATAAGGCGGAATTTCTAGTGCGACGAGGACCCTCACAGTGACCGGCAAGCACCTGCGAAACCGCGGCACATCAGCGCCGACCAGGATATTCGCGCTGGTCACGACGATCCTGATGGCCATACTGCCGGAGTGCTTTGTAGCAACTCCGGCGCTGGCCGCAAGCCTCGGCGGTGTCATCCGCGGCAAGGTCTTCGATGATACCGGCGCGGCGCTGCTGGGTGCCATGGTTCACTGTATCAGCAACAACCTGAGGGACGCCTCCCTGCAATCACAAAGTGACAAAGACGGTTTCTTCGCGGTCGCCGATCTTCCCCCTGACAGCTACATGATAGTGGTGACCAAGGCTGGATTCGGCACCTTGAAGATAGTCGACGTGGTTCTGCGCCCGGAAACGGACGTGTTTCTCAATGTCGTGCTCACTCCACGCATCTACCTGGATGCAGACCAGGTGGAGGTGACCCATCATGCTGCCGCCCCCCGGGATCTGTATGGGCTGGTGATCTCCGATCCGGATCCGAATGACACCAGGATGTTGTATCCTGATCCGGGAACCGCGGGTCATGCTGGTGGTATGCAATGGGAATCAGGGGGCATTCGAACCGGTTTTCTCGGCAGATCGTACCAGCGCCGGTTATGGATGGACGATCTCGAATTGAGCTTTCCCTTGGATGGCGATGCTGCCGGGTTGCCGGAGGGGATACCGATCACCCGTTCACTGCTCTATCATCTCACACCCGGACGATATGGCGCCCGGGCGGGTCTCGGGCTCAATGCCATCTTGCTCCCCAATGAAGGCAAAGGCGTTAAGTTGTTTTTCGCGGATCTTGGCTGCTGGGAGCTGCCGGGAGAAACCAGTGCGTACGCGGCGGACAACTTCCGGACCGCCTATGATCGCTACTCATCGCGCAATGGCGGGGAGTACGAGTGGCAGGAACAGGAGTTGGACGAACGGCGGGCGGTCGACTGGTTGTTGGGTGGTGAGAGCGGTCGTTACAGTTGGGTGCTGGGTGGAGCGCACATCCTGGATTCTGCCGCGCCGGGGAGTGCACTGCTCGGTCAGTTCTACCGCAACCGTCTCGCCTACTGGGTTTCCCTGTCCTATCAGCCGGCTGCCAGGGATGAACTCAGTCTGCGCTATGGCCATGACCTGGACCTGCGCACCGAGGAGGACCTCTATCGATTTCTCGGATATGCACCGAGAGTGGATCGAAGGATCGAAAGTTTGCTTCATGTTCGTTGGGATCATCGCTGGGACAGTGTCAGAACCGGAAAACTGGTGGTGGGTCACCGGCGGCAGCATCGCCGCACGGCATCGCGGGGAGCGAGCCGATGGGAGGGTAAGTCGGCGGGAGACTATGACTGCCATGCCGAAATCGATCCCGATTATCCCGAGTATTACGATGCCGACCAATGGATCACCCAGGTGCTCGCATCGTATATAACGCTGCACACGATCGACAGCGAGCTGGAATTCGGTGCCGGTTTTTCCTACTTCGATGCACACATGACCGACGCTCGCATTGAGGATGCCGAGCGCTTCCCGGACAATGGAGCGGTCGGTTACAACCAGGTGTTGTTGGTTGATGATGCGAACTGGACCTTCATGCTCTACGCCCGTGACAGGTGGATCGCGAGCCCCCAAATCAGCCTGTTGTTCAGCCTTCAGTGGAACACCTTTGGGCAGTTGGACACAGCGGGATTCCCCGCCGGCGCCATCGGCTTGAATTACAAGTTCAACGAGGAATTGGTGGCGTTCGGTAGCGCCGGTGGTTACATCACATCACCGCCTTTCCGGGCGCTGATGGAACAAGCCGGCAACGAGCAGACGCAGACTCGTGTGGGGGACAGAGGCGACGAGACGCTGACCAGTGAACGGACGAGCCACTTTGATATGGGCTTGTGGTACCGCCCCGCTCCCTGGATCACCTTGCAGGGTGCGGGTTTCTTCAGACAATTGAATCACTTCTGCTACCTGGGAACCGATGATGCCGGTCTCGGGCATTTCATGGATGACGGTGTGGGGGACATCACAGGCGGGTACCTGGAACTGGAATTGGCGCCGGCCGACTGGATGCGTATAAAAGTTTTCGGGAGCCTCAGCGACGGCAAAGGCAATGCATACTCAGGCTCGTACCTCACCGATCCCGGCCGCCTGACGACGTTCGAGAACGAGATGCTCCAACTCGACTGGGATGCTGACGAGCGCTATCCACTGGGATATGTGATGGAAAAAAGCCTCACCGCCACCGTGGATCTCGCACCGCCCGGAGTGTGGGGATTGTCGATCCATGTCCGGAGTTGGTACCTGCAGGCCGGCCGATATACTCCCGTCTCCCTGGTGGACGGCATTCTCGTTCCTGACGGCGATATCAATGGCGCCCGCCAACCCAGCCGGTCACAGGTGGATGTCTGGGTGGGCAAGCACATTCCCGCTTTCGATTTCTTCCGGCTGGATCTGGCGCTCGGCGTTTATAATGTAACCGATCAACTCAACACCGATGCAGGTTTGCTCACGAATGAAGGATATCTGGACGTCCCCTTCAGATCCACCGTGGGTCGGCCCCGGCAGTGGCACGCCAGCCTGCGCATCAGAATCTGACAACAGAATATGGAACTTATCATCGATAGAATTCTCCAGTGGGCTCGCGGCAACCAGGCCGGTCCTGTTCGCGTGGATCTCAATCCGACCAACCGCTGCAACCTTCAGTGCCGGTCCTGTTGGATGCGGGCATATGAGCATATCGAACATTCCACCCAGGTGCCGGGCGACCGTCTGATCGAAGTGGTGGATGAAGGTGCCGCGCTGGGAGTGAAGGAATGGGAAATAACCGGAGGGGGCGAACCGCTGTGCGCGGTCGAAACCACGCCGGCGCTCATCCGCCGGATAAAACAGCTTGGCATGTATGGCTCGATGACCACCAACGGGACGATGTTCACAACTGAACTGATCGCCGAGATGGTCGAGATGGCTTGGGACAAGATCGTCTTCTCCCTGGACGGAGCCGATGCGGAAACCAATGATTACTTGCGGGGCAAACGCGGCGCATTCGAGCGGATCGTGACTGCGTTGACGGCGTTTCGAGACCGTAAGCAACGAAATAATGCACGCCTGCCGTTGCTTCAGTTCAACACCGTCTTGAGCCACGCCAACCACGCCAAGCTCGAGGAGTTCATCAGTCTGGCGGCCGAGTTCGGCGTGGCCAATGTGTGTTTTGAACCCATCACGGTCCACTCCTCTCTCGGTGCCGCCCTGGTCCTTACGGATGAAGACCGCTCGCGACTGCCGGCGTACATCGAGAGGGCGCTGGTCTGCGCGGAATCCACCGGGGTGTGGACGAACGCCGCCAATTATCGGGAGGAACGCATGGTGACCGAGGCCAACCGGATGGACCAGGTGCTGCAGGATGAAGGTTCCGGCCAACGTCATCCCTACCTGCGGGTGCCCTGTTACGAGCCATGGTTTCACCTGGTAATCAAGACAGACGGTGCCGTTGGTCCCTGTTGTATTTTTAACAGCCCCCAGGCGCAGAACATCAAATCGGAATCGCTTGCCGCGATCTGGTATGGAACCTATCTCCAACGCATCAGGGATTCCTTGTTGGCGGGACGCCTGTTGCAGTTCTGCGCCATCTGCAATGCCGGTCAGGTGGCACAGAATCGCTGGCTGCGGTCGGCGCTGTCATCTGTTTTATAAGGAGCGACAAGGAGATGCAGCCGATCGATCACATCGCGGCCTGGTGGCGGGGCGGAACTGCGCCGCCTTACAGTATTGAATTGAGTCCGACCCTGCGATGCAATCTGCGGTGCCGCTTCTGCTGGCAGCAGGGAGTGACCGAGGTTGATCACCGCAACGAGCTGCCCGATGAACTCTATGCCAGCATTGTCGAGCAGGGGCGTGAATTGGGTGTCAGGGAATGGCGGATCATCGGCGGGGGAGAATCGCTGTGCCGGCGGGCGCTGACCCTCGACACCATGGCCCGGATCAAGCGCGGGGGTATGTATGGGTACCTGTGCACCAACGGCAGCAGGTTTGACGAACCGACCGTGCGACAGACCGTGGAGATGGGATGGGATCATCTCAAGATCAGTTTCGAATCACCGGATCCCGGCACGCAGGATTTCCTCTCCGGTATACCCGGCTCCTTCAACTGCATCACCCGCAATATCGCCATGTTCAGGGACCATAAACGGCTGCTGAAGACCGACACGCCATTTCTTGAACTGGGGATGGTGTTGACCAACAAGAATCATCATCAACTCGAAGCAATGATGCGCCTGGCCCATTCTCTCGGGGTGCAGGCCGTGTTCGCCGAACCCATCACCGTTTATACTGCTCTCGGGGCTTCTCTGAAGTTGCATCCCGCGGAAGCGGGTGACCTGGACCGTTATGCCGGGAAGGCCGCCAGGCTGGCGGAACGCTTCGGTATCCAAACCAACCTCCGGGACTTCATCCAGGAGTCGCGATTGGTCTCCGATACCGGCAGAATGCACAATGTCCTCGTCCATGAGGCGACCTCGGACGATCCGTTTCTCGATGCACCTTGTTTCGAACCCTGGTATCGCATGGGAATCAGAGTTGACGGAGTAGTCTGTCCCTGCGGTTTCTACGATGTTTCAAGTCATGAAAACATCAGGGATAAAAGCCTGCGTGAAATTTGGTATGGCGGGTATTTCCAGCAGCGGCGACGGGAAATCCTGGAAGGGCGGCTGCCGCCCCATTGTGCGAAATGCTGCACTACTCTGGTTGTACAAAATCAGCGCATCCGTCAGCAATTGATAGCCTTGCGGATGGGCTGAGCGAACTGGAGCTTGGGGCGTGAACAGGGGTCCAGAGAACCCGTCTCGAGGTGGACTCAGGCCGCTGTCCGGGTGAAAAGCGATTGTCAGTGTTTTGATTTTTAGAGTAGTATATGTAATACGTAACTGGGCAGTCACCGCAAGAGGTACTCTCAACCCCGATTCATCAAGCGATTCGCCGTAAATGAATGACAATCTTGGCGGTGAGGTGATCGTGAGTGATCCGATAGCCTTGTGCGGACGGTGGAAAACCGATGAGGTACGAGTGGAAGGGACTGCAGCGGATGCTGAATCGACGCCATGTGGCTTGAGAATGTCGAAACATGTGAGGGGGAAGTCAATGAAAGCACGGAATGTCATGAGATCGAACCAGGGAGTATTTGTCTTGACGGCGGCAATCCTGGTGATGCTTGTTCTTCCGGGCGGACCGGACCAGGCGCTGGCAGCAGCCACCAGCGCAAATCAAACCGGCGCTTCCGGACTCTGGGCGGCTGATGGTCCCTTCGCCGGGTTCCTGCCACAACAGGAAATCCTCAGAGCCAGAACCAGAATATCGAAGACATTTGATAATCTGGATGGAACCATGACCACTTTTTTCCTGGGAGACATTCATTACCAGGATGCGGCGGAAGGCTGGCTGGAAATCGATCGAACCATCCGACCGCTGCGAACACCCGGTGTATCGGGAGCGGCTTACGCCAATCTCACCAATCGCATCCACACATTCTTT
>JAFGDC010000016.1 GCA_016932295.1 candidate division CSSED10-310 bacterium | reverse complement strand
GCCTCCTGCTGGAGCGTGCTGGTGATGAAGGGCGGCGGTGGCTGCCGGCTCTGGGGCTTCTCATCCACGCCGGTCACCATGTAGACCGCCTGCCTCATGCCGGCGAGCACCTCGTCGGCGGTTTTCCGGTCAGGGATATTGACCTTGGCGCCATTCAACTTCATGAGCCTCGCCTTGAATGAAGGAGGGGAGTCACCCTTGAGAGAAGCATGAAGCAGCCAGTACTCCTGTGGTTGGAACGCCAGGATTTCCCGTTCACGATCGACCACCAGGCGCAAGGCCACCGATTGCACGCGACCAGCGCTCAAGCCGCGTTTGACCTTTCGCCACAGCAGGGGACTGATCTTGTACCCCACTAACCGGTCCAGCACCCGTCGCGCCTGCTGCGCATCCACCCGGTTCTGATCGATGGGATGGGTGCTTTCCAGAGAATTCCTGACGGCGCTGCTGGTGATTTCATTGAAGGTGATCCGCTCGATTTGGCCGTTGATGCCATGCAGTTCGTTCGCGAGATGCCAACAAATGGCCTCCCCTTCACGATCGGGATCAGCCGCCAGCAGGATGCGGCTCGAACGCTTCGCCGCCTTGCGAAGATCGTTGAGTATCTTGCGTTTCCCTATGATCGTTATGTAATCGGGCAGGAAGTTGTTGCTGACATCGATACCCAGCCGTTGCTTTGGAAGATCCTTGATATGGCCGACCGTTGCCTTGACCTCGTAATCCGATCCCAGGAACTTATTGATCGTTTTGGCCTTCGCCGGCGATTCGACGATAACGAGCGATTTCGCCATTCCACCACCTCGATATGAGCGGTTCTGCAGTTCCCCTGGCAAGCCGGAACCTTTCCCACTCGCCCGGTTGAAAACATGGATGACCATACGAGTTCACCAATGGAATTGCAAGTCTGTATTCACAATCGGATTCCATTCCCCCAATCGTCCGTCTGCCGGCGTTCTACTCGCGTCTTGATCGGTTGTTCGGGATCGTGCCGGCGTAACCTGGCAACCGTAGCGGTGATCACGCTGACGGTTGTTGGATGCCACGCCAGTCGATCGAGGTTATTTTAGAGGTGATCCCGCTTTCGCTTCAACGGCGGCCGCTTCGACTGAAGCGCTTCCCGGGCAGCTCCTTCACGATTCCCGACAGTTCCAGTTCCATCAGGGCGGCCAGCACCCGCGCCGCGCTCAAGCCGCAGCGCCGGACCAGGCTGTCTATGTCCACCGGCTCCACATCGATCCCACTCCAGACCAACTCCTGGTCAGGAGTGAACTGCAGGGGTTCCGCTGTCACAACCCCGTCAGGCTGGAGCCTGGCATATTCCGGCAGTTCCGCCAGGATGTCTTCCACATCGCTGACAAGAGCGGCCCCGTTCTTGATGAGATCATGGGTGCCGCGAGATCCATCGGAGAGCACCGGACCCGGCACAGCGAAGACTTCGCGGCCCTGTTCCAGGGCTGCGTGGGCAGTGATGAGCGCGCCGCTCCGAAGTCCGGCTTCCACCACCACGACGCCGTGACAGAGACCGCTGATAATACGATTGCGACGGGGAAAATTACCGGGATGTGGCGCGGTCAGAGGCGGGAATTCTGACAATAAGGCGCCGTGAGATTTGATTCGTTCAGCCAATTCCCGGTGCTGCTTCGGATAGTCAATGGCATGTCCGCAGCCAAGAACCGCGATTGTTCTCCCGTTTTTCTGAAGAGCGGCGCGGTGCGCTTCACCATCGATTCCCACCGCTAACCCACTGACCACCGTGTAACCGCGTCCGGCCAACTCTCCCGCCAGGACGCTCGCCACTTTGCGGCCATATTCCGAGGGTCTCCGCGTTCCCACCACGGCGATGGCATGATCGTCTCCACCAGTCAAGACACCCCGAACACATAAGAGCGGCGGTGGATCCGGAATGTGGGCCAACAGGCGGGGATAGGCTCCGTCCGTCACTGTCATGATGTGAATGGAAAGCCGATCAAGTATATCCCGTTCCCGCCCGATCATGTCCGATTGGATCAGGCGCTGAAGTTCCCGTCGATGTCCCCTGCTGAAGCCAACGATCCCTGGCGGCGGTATATCGCCGGACAGGATGGCGGCGGCTGATCCGGTCACCCGCAGCAGGTCGGCGACCAGGTTGCGATGAAGGTTCTTGAGATGGAGAAGGGCAAGCCTGGCAGTGGTTTCATCCATAAGGGACTCCCTGGATAAACGCCGGATAGCGCTGTGCTCGGTGGCGGATTGCATGGTCTCTCATCGCAGGTTCCGGTTGAAAGAAAAAGGACCCCCCGTGGTCACGGGAGGTCCTTTCGAACTCAGCCTGGTTACTTCATGTCTATGGCGTTACCGACGAAGATGGGCAGCACGCTTTTGGTGATCATGGCGGTGGAGAACTTCTCCCCGGTCAGCATGACGACCAGCTCGCCGTTGGGGATCGCCGGCAGTCGTTTGTCTTCCCGTTTGTCGTAGATTCTGAAAGTATCACCGCTGACGATGCCGTCCGTGCTTCCGAGGTCGATATATACCACGTCGTTCATGCCGAGAATGACTGCATCGGCAGTACGGGGAGCGGCGTGTCCGGCATCGATGATGTAGCCTGGAGTGCGGCCGGAGGGCGGTTCACAGCGGTCCATGCCGCCACTGGGTCCGCGGTCCACCAGGGGGATGTCAACGGGATAATACGGCTGAACGACATCACCCACCATGATGGCCGTGAATGCACGGGTCACTTTGGCGGTCGCGCTCTCGGGCTGCACGCAAAGGATTTCGAGTTCGCCGAGGATACGGGTGACATATCCCACCTTGGATTTCGTGACAGGATGGATGACCGGACGTTCGGATCGGACTGCGTAGTAACGATCTCCCGCCTGTACTCCGTCGTTGCTTCCGGCATCAATGTAGCAGATGTTGAACTGAGAAATGTCAAAGGTGTTCAATTCGCTGCCGATGATCTTGGCACCGGCTGCCATTGATTGGGAGATCGTGCCACTGGCCAGGACGACCGCCTCGGAGGTCAGAGGATACATCTTGCCGTGCTTTGGTTTCATGCCCTGTGCCATGGCTTCGGCATCGGTATCGACCGTCCCCTCTTCGCCTTCTTTCACCTCTCCTTCGGCCACCTTCTTAGCTGCATCCATTTCACCAGCGGGTCCCCCTCCGGTTCCCGGCAGCAGAATTACCTGGTCAGGATAAATCAAGTGAGGATTGGATACCTGGTCCATGTTCAGATCCCAGATCAGCGGCCATAGGTAGGGATCGTTCAGGTAGGCACCGGCGATGGCCCAAAGGCAATCACCCCGGACTACCGTGTGCTGCGCCGGCGTTCCGTCGGGAATGGAGACATTTTCCCTGGGGATAGGCAGCCGATACACTATGCCGCCGTATTCCCAGGTCTGCGTTTCCTGGGCGATGGCAAGGAGCGGCACGATGATCAGCGCCAAGGCGCAGGTTGCAATTGTCATGATCCGTGCATGACGTGTTTTCATGTTATCGACTCCTCTCCGCATCATGGTTCAAATCCCTCATTGCCGTGTGTGCGCCAACTCAGCCAATCTGCCCTCCGCAATCTTGGCTTCGTCGGTGTCCTTATGATTACTGACCAATTCATTATACAAAGCCTTGGCCTTATCGTTCCACCCCAAAGCGCTGCACGCATCCGCCGTCTTCAGTGCGGCGGCCGCGAGTCGGGTCGAATCGGGATGCCTGGTTAGAAACGCGCTGAATGACTCCACCGCCCGGAAATAGTCTCCCTGGGCGAAGTAACTTTCCCCCACCAGGTAGCGGCTTTCTTCAGCCGCGTCGCTGTCCGGATAGAGCGTGATCAATTCCTCAAGATCGATGATCGCACGATTGTAATTTCCCGACAGCATATTACCCCTGGCACTCTGTAACAGACCAGCGGCGCTCAATTCGCGAGGTACGGTCAAACCCGGGACCGGTGGCCTGGCATTGCCACCGATGCCCGGCACCGCAGGTTTTCCCTCTGCTTCGCCCTGCGACACGATTTCCATTTTCGCCGATAATGTCCGAACCTGCTCCGCTAACGTAGTCACCTCCTTGCGTAGTTGCTCCACCTGAGTGGTGAGCGCAAGATCCTTCTGCTTCAATTCCCCCTGCGATTTGGTGATCTCATCGGCACGGTTCTCCAGAATGCCCACCCGTCGAGGATAACATCCCATACAAAGACCGACACATATAAAAACCACATAAACCAGCTTCACTTCATGACTTCTCCGACCCGGTGTGACTACCGCTACCTGCCCGTCCCTCCTCACATTCGCATAACTGATTGAATACAAAATCAAACTACTCAAGGCCATTGAGCTTGTCAAGAGAAAACCAGGCTGTCCGGGCGATCACATCGTTCCTATCCCTTCCGGCGCGGCGCCAGGTACGGCAACCTCCCATTACCCAGCCACCAACGCCGGGATTTCCGTTGGGACCACCGGCAGCACTCCCGTAACCGCGCAATCGCCATCTTGGCCAAGGAACACCAACGGCTGGAATTTTACCGGGTTCCACAGGCCGGTACCGATCTTCAGCGATCATCGACCAGCGTCCGGTGTCCCATTATTCCGGGAAGTTTTTCTATTGCAGATACCCGATTCCTTCCAGACGATCGATGAATTCTCCCTCGATGTCTGAAGCCGGCGATTCGCCCATTATGTCAGCGCCATCCTCATAGGTCGGTACGAACCGCAAAGGGTGGGTTGCTAAAAATTCCGGTTGGACAGCCGAATACACCACCTTGCCATCCATGTCGCCGCCGATGGGATATCCCATCAGATAAAGCGTGGTGGGAAGGACATCCTCGACACCTGCGCCGTCGAAGGAGAAGCCTTCACGAATATGCGGGCCGGCCAGCACCAGTACGCCGTAAAGATGGTGTCCGCCGGTCTCTCCCATGTTGGCGAAACCATGATCGGATGCCACCATGATCACCGTGTGCCGATCGGTCCTCTCGATGATTGAACCCAGCATCTGGTCAGCCCGTTCATACTCACGATAAATCACCTGTCGCAGCGCCTCTGGATCACACCCCTGGCCGTCCGTGGCGGCTGCTTTCTCGGGATGAGTCATGAAATGCCAGTAATAGTGACTGGCAATATCCACTCCCTCGAAATACACGGTCAGGAAATCGGGTTGCTCCCCGACCTCCAGTTGCCGTTCAAGAATCGCCGAATACAATTCGTCCTGCCAGAAAATGCTGCGGAAGATGTCCAGTTCCTGATCGAGCACCGCCCGGCACGTGGAAAAATCGTAGAGCCGGGACTTAAACAACGCATCCGCCTCGTCCCGTTCCGGTGCTGCCGCCATGACCTCGGACAGCAGTTCGGGAGGATACACCAATCCCTTCCGCGCACTCTCATCCATGCCGGTGAAGCTCAGCCAGCCACGCAGCCCGACATTGGAAGAAACGATGTATCCGTTTACCACCTCGGCAGGCCACGTCGCCCAATAACCGATCACTCCAACCCGGCGCCCGAGCATGGTCATCAGGTTCCACACAGCCTTGCATTTACGGTGATACGACGCCGCGGTTTCCCGTTCCACTTCCACGGGATGCCAATCCAGTCCCAGCCGGTCCCGGTCACGAATGAGATCCAGCTTGAAGGTCGTACGTCCGCTGGCTTCGAGCAGTTCAAGTGATTGCAGACAAATGGACAGAAAGCGGGGATCATCGGCGGGATTACCGCTCAGCCGGCGCGGTGAAACCGCCGTCGCCGGTTCCAGCAACAAGGTGTTGGTCCGCACCTGGGCATGTTCGAGGGGCAGAAGCACACTGATGGTGGTCCAGGTGGGAGGAACCTCGAACCAGCCCAGATCGATATCATTCAGCGCCAGCCTGAAGCGCTGTCCGGAGCAGCCCTCGAACGAACGGCACGCCATGCGCAGTTCCGTGGCGGCAGTGATGCCCGGCAGCTTTATGGTGACCGGACGCTCTTTCAACCACCGCCGCACCGATCCTGCCCTGGGCAGGACGAAATCCTCGATGCCATGTTTCTCCGGCACCTTTCCCGTGGCGATGGTGGTCCATATCACCGGGCTCCAGATACCCTCCTTCTCCCAGCGTAGCAACCGCCTGGTTTGAATGGAACGAAGGGAGCCGGAAGAACCTCTCTTGATGAGCCGATCAAGATTCGGCAACCGCTCCTGATCGCGCAGCTCGTTGATGATTCCCCAGTTGGCGCCGTCCAACCCGAACCAGACAACCTTTAAGGGAGTATCCGGTGCCTCCCCACAACTCCAGATCAGCACCGATACAATCACCATGACAGGTGACCGCCACCTCGACCGGTTGCTTGTCACGTTTCGTTCAGTCAGTTCCATGAACACCTCTCGGAGATCACCTTGTTCCCACCAGGCTGCCGAATTTTTGACACCTCACCACGGCCTATCGGGCGCAGTCCAGTTTCATGAAGCATCCAAGCAGCCGGTCGTCCGATGAATCGAA
Organism: candidate division CSSED10-310 bacterium; assembly: GCA_016932295.1. The sequence goes on along the minus strand of JAFGDC010000016.1, from coordinate 3,469 downwards.
GTGGGCCGATGGCTGCAAACCGAAGGAACAACTCAACTCCACGTTATGGTAGCGGAAATTCCCCCGCGGCATGGTCCGTTCAACGCCGAGTTCCGTCTTGAAGGGGATCTGCGCCTTCAGATCGAGACGCTGTGTAGATCCGATGGTGCCGACAAAGAGTCTGTTGTCCACCAGACTGTGTCCAGTCAGGGTGAACCGGGTCACCGGGACTGTCGTTTCAATCAGAAGACGTGCTTTCCGCCCTCCGTGCAGCCACATCCCGTCAAGTTCCCCCGCATAGATAGTGCCATCCTGGTTGTACAATCCATAGGCGCACGCCCCGCCGGGGTAATCGAACCGATAACGATCCCCCGGCAGGCTCCACCATCGATAAAGCAAGAGTGCGGCGAACCAGAAACACACCACTGTCGACCGCATCCGCCCGCCACCCAGAATCACCACTGGCGGCGCGATGCTTTCCATCTCTCCACGTCGCGTGAAGGCGATGGCTGTCATGAGTGTCGCGGCAGATACCAGGATGATGGTGAATATGAAGTTGCTGTGCTGGTGTTTGATGCCGCCCATGATGAGCGGAAACAGGTCGGGCAGATAGGGTCCGAACGGCATGCTGAGATTATGCAGGAAGAGAGCGTAGCCGCCCTCCAGATGAGGATTCATCGTTTGGTACAGCCAACGGTGATGATAGAGAAAGGTGCCGGAAATGACGAGACTCATTCCGAATGCCAGAGGGAAGAGGATGGCATGCTTGCGCGAACGGAGGCGGGAGAACCCATAGGCCATGAATGGAATCAGCAGTGGCAGGACGGTGATGATCGGCCGGTTCGGCGGGCAGAAGCCCCCCCAGTTGGCCTGGTAGCCGTACAGTGTGATATGCGCGGCGCATGGAACCGCCAGGACCATGAACCTGGTTGGATGGTTGAAGAACAAACAGCACATTCCCCAGAGTGCATACAGGAAAACCGGCGCCAGGATGAACAGCCCCATGCGCTGCTCCAACAGGACCCCCAGCCAGAGATCGCGGATGTAGGCAAGCCTCTCGCCGAGATTGCGTGAAAAATCGGCGATGAGGTCCGGAACCGAGGCTGCCTGAAGGGACGCTGGCGCACTATGCTCGACGCCCGTATAGATACTCACCGGGGAAAAATTCCCGTACAACTGGCGGAGGAATGCGAGATACAGCCCGAGAAGAAGCAGCAGAGGAATCGCCAGGAGCATCGATCCGGCCAGCCGGCGTGGCCTGCGCAACAGGATGAGGAGCCAGAGCATTGCCATGACGGCGGCAAGGGGGATGTACTTGATGCCCAACCAGGGGAGAATGCCGAGCAGCACACCCATCCCAAGGTTATGCCTTACCGTCCAATGTCCGGCAATGAGTATCCGGATCGCGATGACCAGCAGCAAGGCGGCGGGCAATTCTGGGTAGATTTCTGTCGAGTAAAACAGCAATGGCGTGCTGAGACTCGCCACCAGCACGGCAAGGGCGGCATGCCAGGCATTACCCGCTATCCGACGTGACAGCATGAATACCTGGTGCGAGAGGATCGCAAACAGCATGGCCATGTACAGCCGCAGTGTCATCACCAGGAATCGGTCCGATCCCAGGCTGCCAAGGTAGTAGACGGGCGTCAGGAAAAGCGGTAAGCCGATGCTGTGATGAGGGTAATTATGTCCATCCTTGCCGAGATGGGTGAACATGGGATAGGGACCGGAGTAAAATCGCCGGTAATCTCCCTCGATGTAATTGTTTTCCATGATGATGTCATGATCGAAAACGAGGCTGTGGGTGATGGTCAGATAGGATGGCTCGTCACCAACCGGGTGGCGGCGTGTTTCAAAGACCTCGAGGGTATACAGAACGGGGAGGATCGACACGCACAGGGCGACCGCCACCGCCAGTTTTCGAGACTGCTCCTGCGCACCCAGGCCCTCGATCCAATGATGCACTCCCGGCAGGCGCCCCAGATCCATCCCCACTCGCCACAGCACCAAGAGCAGGACAGCCCCCAGAACGATATCATCGATCCTGTTAAGAAAGCGCAGTTCCGCCCAGGGGACAAGGGCGAAGAGAAGTAATGGATGCAGCCAGTGCGCCACCCGGATCGCCGCTTCGCGTCCGGAAAACGACCCGGTGGCGCGCAGGATCTGCAGGGCGCAGAAGTAGATCACTCCCATCACCACCAGGGTCCATCCGCAGCGGGTCGACCACAACAAGCGCCATTCCACCGAGGACTGCCCGACGGTCCCGCGGTTCCGGACGAGCTGCACGTACGCTCCCAATGCCATCCATGCCGCCACCATCGGGACGATCCTTGCGATTAAAGCTGTCGTCTGTGCCGGTCTTCGCATGATGAAAAAAATACCACCTTTGCCGGGATCATGAAACCTGCCGCGGCACCTGTCACATGGATCGGTCCGGTGACCATCGGATGCCGGCCGCGGTCCTGCCACACGCATGGCTGTCCGGTCCGTTGATGTATTCATTCGTGAGGAAGCGACGAAGCGCTTTCACCAAGGAAGCATCGTTCGTTGAATCAGGCGCTTGACTCAGGCCGGTCGCGATACGCCGCACACCAGCTTCACCCGCATCGTCCACCAATGGTTTCGTTCATCGCGAGATACCGCCGGAGGCTGATCGCGCCGCGGAATCCTCAGGGAGTATCGACGATCGCCTTTAACTCCTTGCCCGGTTTGAAATATGGAACCTTCTTGGCACCCACCTTGACCTTCGTCCCACTCTTGGGATTCCTGCCGATTCGGGCATTTCGCTGTTTCACCTTGAAACTGCCGAATCCCCGCAACTCCACTTTGTCACCGCTTGTGAGCGCTTCGATGATGGAGTCGAAGAAGGTATTGACGACGACGGCGGCTTCCTTCAAATTCAGGTTCTCATGATTCTGCGCCAGCCTGGCGATGAATTCGGACTTGGTCATGAGGTGCTCCTTTCCTCCATCCTGAGCCCGTAAGTGTTTGAAGTCATTGTCTACTTGAACCCTTTCTAACAAGCTCACGGGCGATCTGTCAAGCCCAAAACGGGTAAAAGCACCATCGAAAAGTATTTTTATGACCATAGGTTACAGCGGCAGGCGGGAGGATTGGGCCGATTGAACGCGGGAAATCGGAAGAGATACCTGCCGTGACAGTGGACTCCGGATCGCCGCCTGTTGCCGGGAACGTCTGCTTGACACTCATTCCGGGGGGCTGCTAGGTTCGATGGCGCGAGGTGTGCATGGTGAGGAAACTGCTGCTGGGTTGGGTGCCGGTGATGATGAGCATCTTTTGTGCCGCCGGCGCGGGGGCTGCATTATCCTCTATTCCGGTGAGTCAGATCAAACCTGGAATGGCCGGGTATGGTCTGACGGTATTCTCCGGAAACACCGTGGAACGATTCGATTACGAAGTGGTGGGCGTTCTCGATGCCGATCATCCGGAATCGACGCAGATCATTATTCGCTGTCTGAGCGAGAACATC
>JAFGDC010000119.1 GCA_016932295.1 candidate division CSSED10-310 bacterium | reverse complement strand
TCCAACCTCTGTACCATCACGGGCAATGTTTTTAAACGCAACTTCCGCGGTGTCACCGTCAACCAATCCGCGCCGCTCATCACCAACAACCTCATCTCCGGCAGCGTCGAAAACGGCGTCGGCGTCTGGTCATGGAACCCGGCCCGGCCCGGCAATCCCACCATCATCAACAACACCATCTTCGACAACAATTACGAGGGGGTCTACATCTGGGGCACCAATGCCAGCGCCGAGATCCGCAACAACATCATCGCCCGCAACAGCAACGGCATCACCGCCATGGAAGGTGAATCCATTCCGCCCATCGTGGATTACAATTGCTTCTGGGAGAACGGCAATACGTACACCGGCGACGTCACGCCCGGTCCCAACGACATCTCTCAGGATCCGGCGATGACGCAACAGGGGCGAATGAACAGCGGCTCCCCCTGTATCGACCAGGCGGAGGATGCGTATGCGCCGGACGTGGACATCGATAGTGAGTCACGTCCGTACAACGGGCAGTCCGACATGGGCGCGGACGAATGGATCGACACAGACGGCGACGGCCTGCCCGACTGGTTCGAGACGCAGTACGGGGATATGACGCCGGACAGCGATCCGGACGGAGACAACCTGACGGCCATCGTCGAATATGATTACGGCACCGATCCCACCTGCGCCGACACCGATGGGGACGGCTTGACGGATGACGAGGAGATCGCCGCCGGCGCGGACGGGTATGTCACCGATCCCACCAGTGAAGACACCGACGGCGACGGCCTGGAAGACGACGGTGTCGACCTGGACGGCGATGGGCTCACCGAGAGCGGTGCCGGCACATCCCCGGTGCTGGACGATACCGACAATGACGGCATGGGGGATCGATGGGAAGCCGCCAATGCCTCGTGCATGGACCCAATCACCGACGATGCGCTGTCCGATGCCGATCTGGACGGCGCCGACAACTGGCTGGAATGCGCCCGCGGGACCGATCCCTGCGACAACGGTTCCACGCCCGTGGTCAGCACCTGGCATGTGGACGACGATGCTCCCGGCGATCCCGGCCCGGGTGATCCCAATATCAGTGATCCCAACGAGGACGGCTCTTCCGCTCACCCCTTCGATTATATAAGCGAGATCATCTGGAACGCCCTGGACGGCGATACCATCCTCGTCCATGGCGGTACGTACAATGAGAACTGGCTACACATGGGACGGGTGCTCTTCCTGCGGGCCGCACCGGGGGAGACACCGGTCTTGAACGACACCAGCATCAATGCCGATCCCATCAACACGGTGCTGGGGAAGATGCCCGCCGGCTGCATCTCCGGGTTCACGCTGGTCAACGCGGGCAACAGCGGCAACTGGGCGGCCGTGACCTGCATCAGGGTCCGGCCCGGCTTCGAAATATCGGACAACCTGATCTACGATTCCAATCCCGGCACCACCTCCTGCGGCATAGCGGTCAATGACACCGCCTCGCCCACCATCCGCAACAACCGGATAGCCGGATTCGCCCAGGTCGGCATCCAGTTGTATTCGAGCACCGCGACGACCACCCCGGTGCTGGTGAACAACGTGATCTACGACTGCGGCATAGCTTCGGGCTGGGGCCGGGGCATAGGCATCTGGTGGAACGTGGAGCCCACCCTGCGCAACACCATCGTCACCGGCAATTTCCGCGGCGTGGAATTGAGCGGCCCGGTCGCCTGGACCTTCAGCAACAACTGCATCTCGGGCAATGTCAACACGGACCTGGTGGGCTGCGGACCAGGACTGGACGACGTGGACGGCGATCCGATGCTGGTGGATCCCGGCAACCTCGATTTCCGGATCGTTCCCGGTTCACCCTGCCTTGATGCCGGCACCCTGCTCGATGTCCCGGCGGGGGACGTGGATTTCGAGGGCGAACCACGTCCCGATGCGATTACCGGCCTGGTGGATATCGGCGCGGACGAATGGCACATGGTGGATACCGATGCCGACGGCATGGACGACCTGTGGGAGGCCAACCACTCCTGCATGACCGTGGGAATGGACGATTCCGGTGACGATCCCGACGGCGACGGCTTCACCAACCAGCAGGAATACGCCAATGGCTATTTGAATCCCTGCAGCGAGGACACCGACGGCGACGGCCTGGAGGATGACGGGGTCGACGTGAACGCCGACGGTCATACGGAGACCACCGAAGGTACGGATCCAAACAATCCCGACTCCGACGGCGACGGCATGCCGGACGGCTGGGAGGCGGAAAACGGGCTGAATCCCACCACCGACGATGCCGGTGACGACGCCGACAACGATGGGTACACAAACTATGAAGAATATATGTACGGCACCGATCCGCAGGACGACCAGGCCCACCCGTTCTTCCGCTGGGAGCAGGTGGCCGATGACGGCTTCGATTCCATCGGCAACCGCTTCCGGGAGGTGACGGTCTTCGATGGTCATATTTACGTGGGGACCGACAATCCCGCGGAGGGGGCCGAAATCTGGCGGAGCGCCGACGGAGAGAGCTGGGAGGAAGTCATGAGCGGCGGTTTCGGCGACGGAACCAACCGCCGCATCCAGTGCATGGCGGTGTTCAAGGGATACCTGTACGCCGGCACGAGGAAAAACTCCAACACGCTGGGAGGCGAGTTGTGGCGGAGTTCCGACGGCGTTGCGTGGGAACCGGTGGCGGCCAGCGGAGAACCAGGTGCGGCGTACGACGACGGATTCGGCGACGATCTCAATGCGAGGATGTTCTCCATGCTGGCGGAGAACAACCGGTTCTGGATCGGCACATTCAACTCCTCTAACGGCGCCGAGATCTGGCGGTCCGCCGACGGTCTCGCCTGGGAACGGGTGGCGAACGGCGGCTTCGGTCAAGCCGGCACGTGGGGCGCGGCGATCTACCGCTGCTTCGGCGCGTACTATGCCACCCTCGCTGGCGCGTCCGGCGGCGCACAGATCTGGACCAGCGCCACCGGCGACAGCGGGGATTGGAGCCAGGTGATGAGCGGCGGCTTCGGCGATGCCGACAATGGGGAAGTGTACCTGTTCGGTCCGTTCGATGGACAACTCTACGGCGGCACATGGAACTACACTGACGGCGGAGAGCTGTGGCAGACTCCGGACGGCGTCAACTGGACGCCACTGATCGCTGACGAGGTGGACCCGGATGACGAAGGCACCGATGAAAACGGCCTGGGCGATCCCCACAATGTCTCGCTCACCTGCCAGCGGCTGCTCGGCGGCGATCTGTGGATCATGGCGGAATACAATGAAACCGACGGCGCATCCATCTGGGTCGATGCCATGGATGACATGAGCGCGCTCCGGCAGGCAAGCCTCATCGGCTGGGGCGATCCTGCCAACAGTTACGTGATCGGGCCGCGGTATTTCGACGGATATGTGTACGTGGTTTCCTACAACTGGATCAACGGCGGCGAGGTCCACCGCGCCCTGCTGGAAGCGGAAACCCAGGAAGTGCCGGCATTGTCCTGGCTGTCCATCCTGCTCGTCCTGGGCATGATGACCGGCCTGCTGACACGCCGGAACCATTGATTCGCCCTGCCGAGTATCTTCCGGGAACGGTTGCGGCGCCATCCCCGCTGTTATCTTGCTCAGGTCGGGAAAACCAGTGCATCTACAGGAGGGATGAGGATGGAACAGGCATGGCCGCGGATTACCCGATGGCGGCGTTTCACGCTCACCTCCAGGAAACGAACCGTTGCTTTCTCTTCGGAAACGGGATAACTAGTTGACAGTAATGAGAATCAAACCTAACAGGGAGGAAATCATGAAGAGTATCGTTTACGGCGCCGTCGTTGTAACGATGATCTGCACTATAGCCAAGGCGGAATTCCAGTATCCCATCATGCAGCCGTCACTTGCCGAAATGCAGGAGTGGATCGCTTCGTTCGAGAGCGCCCCGCTGGCCCATATCGATCCGTCCATAGGCACCATGCCGGCGCACAAGGACCTGTTGTCGTACCTGGACTATGTCCCCGCGCAATACAATCAGAACAACTGCGGCAACTGCTGGCAATGGGCGGGCACCAGCGTGGTGGACATCGCCCAGACGGTGCAGGAGGGACTCCGCGAGCGGTTTTCGATTCAGTACATCAACTCGTGCGAGGCCTCGGTGATCGGCAACCCCTGCTGCGCCGGCGGCTCACCGTCCTATTTCTGCAACTTTTACAACGCCACCGGCATCCTGGTGCCATGGTCCAACGGCAACGCACACTGGCAGGACGGCGATGTGTCCTGCGACACCTCGTGCGCCTCCATCTCCACCAGTCCCAACTATCCACTGGATTCCATCAGCTACTCGATGGTGAACACGCATGGAGTGAGCCGGGAAACCGCCATCAACAACATCAAGAATGTCCTGAACCAGAACAAGGCGATGTATTTCAGCTTCTCCCTGCCCAGCAGCCTCACCTGGAACGTTTTTTACGATTTCTGGAATACTTACAATGAAAGTATCTTGTGGAGTCCCGACTATTCCTGCGGCCAGACCTACATCGAGGGTCAGGGCGGCGGTCATGCGGTGTGCTGCGTGGGGTACGACGACAGTGATCCGGGCAACCGCTACTGGATAATGGTGAACAGTTGGGGCGCATCGTCCAACCGGCCGAACTGCATTTTCCATCTCAACATGGACATGGATTACGACTGTGCCCTGTACCGGGACGGCTGGAACTACTCCACCTACTTCTTCACCATCGATCCCCAGTTCAGTTCGACCCAGCCGGAGCCGGAAGTGATCATGTGGATGCCGTCGAACATGTTTCATCCTGGTGATTACTGCACCTGCTACGCGGCGGTGAACAACACCACCGGCGCCACCATCTACAGCCACCCCCTGTTCGTGGTCCTGGACATGTATGGAGCCTATTACTTCGCGCCGAGTTTCGGCAGCTTCGACTACATCATGGCGCCGCAGGCACCCGGCTACAATGTCTACCGGATCCTGCCGGATTTCTACTGGCCCAACGGCATGGGCAGCGCATCGAACATCCGCTGGCTGGGCGCTCTGACCACGCCCGACATGACGAGTTTATACGGCACAATGGGCACGTTCACCTTCGGCTGGGGAACCTCGACGGGACGGGCCGATCTGCGGCTCTCCTTCAATCCCGCCGGCGGGTACGCTTCCCAGTACAGCGGCGGCTATTATTATTATGATTTCAGCCTCATCCTGCAGGAGGCGGCGGGGATTGGCGTGACGCTGGATACCATGCACTGGGAGTGGTACGACCAGTACGGAGGGTATCTGGGCGACCAGGTGAACGGCGGCGCTGATATCGCCGGTTGGTTCGATCTGCCGGGTGCCTACCTGCCCGGCGGCGGGTACCGCAACCAGGCGTTCTATTTCAGGTTTTCCAGCCCGAGTCCCGTGCGCTGCGTCATCACCATGGGCGGTCGTGACGATTACGGCAACTATGTGACTGCCGCATCTGAATACTGGGGATACGGACCACCCTAAGGCGCGCCGGAGCGGGGATCGAAGGCCGGCGAAACCGGCGATTCGTACGGGGCGTCGCGGGATCATTCGAGGTTGATCAGTCCTGTATCATCCGAAATCAGAATGGGCGCGTTGAACGGTGCGCTGGCGATCCGCAGGTACTCCAGCAGAACCGCCGCCGCGTGCTTCCGTAACGGGCGGGGCTGAAAATTGAGCGTGACGTTGTCGACGCTGATGGGCACTATTTCCGCCGATGACAACCTGCCGCCGCGCACCATGACCCGCAGGAGGATGCTTTCCACCGCCTTGCGGGAGTATGAACCGAACACAAAATTGCCAAGGCTGTAGGCGATGAGCTTGCCCTTGTAGCATTCGAGGGGTTGCAGCACGTGGGGATGGTTGCCGATGACGAGATCGGCGCCCAGGTCGATGGCCAGGTGGGCGAAGCTGGTCTGGTAGTCTTTCGGGGTAGTCATGAGTTCGGCGCCCCAGTGGACGCAGATGACCACGAGGTCGGCGGCGGCGCGGGCGGCGGCGATATCGGCGGGCAGGTAGGCATCGTCGCCGTCGGCGGTGCCGGGCTTGTTGTCACGGGCGAAAAATTCGAAGGGGAAGGTCTTGGAGTAGGCGAGAACGGCGATCCGGACAGCGCCGGCGGGTTTCTCCCGAGTGGCGGGAGAGGAGCCGGCGGGGGTGAGATCCACCAGTGCCGGCCGACGGGCTTCGGTGAGGTCGCGGCCGGCGCCGGCATGGAGGATGCCGGCATCGTCCAGATGCTGGAGGGTGTCCAGGACGCCTGTGGGTCCATAGTCGCCCATGTGGTTGTTGGCGAGGGTGCAGACCTGAAAGGGGCAGGCGAGGAGGGAGCGGACCGCGCCGGGTTTCGTACGGAAGGTGAAGCGTTTGTCGGGGAATGGTTCGCCACGGGCGGTGACGGGGGATTCGAGGTTGCCGATGGTGAGGTCGCTGTCATCCAGCCAGGGGCGCAGGGCTTGGAAGGGGTAGTCGTCGCCGAAGCGGTTGAGGTAGTAGTCGACGTGGTTGGTGAGCATGACGTCGCCGGTGAAGGTGATGACGGCTGGTGCCGGCTCGATGATGCCGGTGTGGATGAGTGTTTCGGCGACGGCGCGCCAGGTGGGGCACCCCGCTGCAGCGGGGATGGTGAACAGCAGTATGAAGGCCGGTAGCAGACCGGCCATGACGGTGCGCCGCATGGTTTCCTCCAGGCCGTAACCGTAGGCCGTAACCGTAGTCCTTTACCGTAGGCCATAACCGTAGGCCTTCACCGCGGACCGTGACCGGCGGGCCAATGCCGGATCCCGGTTGTGATGAAACTGGTGGCGGCGGGTCTGGAGCCGCATCCCGGCTGGTCCGGTACCCGCGGATACGATGCCGGCCACGGCGGGAATGCCCGGTTGACAGTCCGCCGCGGTTCATTGTAGATTGCCGCTGGTTCGAGCGTAGCGGGGCGGCGGGAGTTCGTCAAACTGCGGTGAGAGTGGGTCGGCGGAATCCCGGCTGCTTGTCGCAAGCGTCGAACCGGTTGCCGCGACGGAGGGATGGCCGAGCGGTTGAAGGCACCGGTCTTGAAAACCGGCGAACGCAAGTTCCGGGGGTTCGAATCCCTCTCCCTCCGCTTTTTTTGTGTCCAGAAGCGTCCGGCAAGGTCCAACAAACCCATTAACAGCAACGAGCTACATCGATTTCGTAGTCCGAACACGTCCGGGGGTAACCGTTGACAGCCAGGGGGTAATATTGGGGGTAGGATGGACCCCCAAAAGGAGCTACCCCCATGGCACTGACCGATTCCCAGATTCGCAACACCAAGCCGGGAGAAAAGACCCAGAAACTGTTCGATGGTGGAGGCATGTTTTTGGAGATCACGCCCTCCGACAGTCGACGTTGGCGTCTGAAATACCGCTTC
>JAFGDC010000118.1 GCA_016932295.1 candidate division CSSED10-310 bacterium | reverse complement strand
CAGCGTGTCGAACGCCTCCACCAGTGGTACGCCAGCGGTCAGGAGTTGACTGGTTTGCCGGCAGAACGCGGACCATTCGCGGAGGGTGAGTATGCCGTGTGTGACACGCATCAATCAGTCCCTCCCGGGTAATCGTCGTGCTTCATCCATCGTGGTGAGCCCCAACCGCACCTTGTTGTATCCATCCTGGCGGAGACTCTCGTAGCCCGTGGCGACGAGAGCGGCGGTCAACTCGGCGGCGGGGGCGCCGCCAAGTATCCGTGCATGCACCTCGCCGGTGAGTTCGACCAGCTCGAAGACTCCGGTGCGACCCTTGTAGCCGGTTCCCCGGCATTGCTGACAACCAGCGCCGGCAGTGAACGCCTCGATTATTTTTCCCCCCGCAGCTTCGACTGGCAGTTGTTCCTCGGACAGCCGCCGCCGGCAATGGGGACAGGGGGTTCGCACCAGGCGTTGACCGATGACCGCAATCACTGAATCGGCGATCAAGTACGGTTCAATGCCCATATCGCGTAATCGATTGACTGCATCCAGCGCGGAATTGGTGTGCAATGTGGAGAGCACCAGGTGTCCCGTCATGGCTGCCTGCACGGCAATTCGCGCCGTTTCTTCATCGCGGATCTCGCCAACCATGATGACGTCGGGATCCTGCCGGAGGATGGAACGTAGGCCTGCGGCAAAAGTGAATCCGGTTTTGAGGTTGACCGGCAACTGGCTGATGCCGTCCAGCCTGTATTCCACCGGATCTTCGATGGTAATGATGTTGCGATCGGTGGAATTGAGTTGGTTGAGCATGGCGTACAGGGTGGTGGTTTTGCCGCTGCCCGTTGGACCGGTGATCAGAATCATGCCGGTGGAACGGGACAGCAACCGGTCGATGATCGTGGTGTGCGCCGTCGCGAGGCCGATCGCATCCAGCGGCAGCAGCGCCCTGGCACGATCCAGCAGGCGCAGCACGATGCGCTCACCGTCCGCGGCGGGGATGGTCGCTACCCGGATATCGATGTCGCGATCACGGGTACGGATGCGTATCCGGCCATCCTGCGGCAGGCGTTTCTCCGCCACATTCAATCCCGCCATCACCTTGATCCTGGCGATCACCTGCGCACTCAGTTTCTTCGGTGGCGAATGGACATCATTGAGCACGCCGTCGATGCGGTATCGGATACGGAATCCGGTGGCGGCGTCTTCGAGATGGATATCACTGGCGCTCTCCCGAACCGCCTCGAGGAGGATGAAATTGACCATTCGAATGACAGGAGGAAGATTGGAGGAGCTGCTCAACATGGCATCCAGACCCGGGCCGGCGGGTGGCTCTTCCCCGGACAGGTCCCACAGGAGCGCCGTCTGCTCTCCAGCCGCCGCCAGCAATCGGTCTGCGGCGCGGAGGATGGTCTCGGCTCCGGCCAGGATCGGCCGTGCGGGTATTTCGAACAGCTTCGCCACCGCATCGATCGCTTCGAGCCCGGTGGGATCATTGACCGCTACGATCAACTCACCGTCACTCACGGCCAGGGGAACGATCCGGTTGCGCTCGAGGAAGCCTCTCTGAAGCCCCCGCGGCATCGGCAGATCGGCCCTGGGTTCGAGCTGCGCCGCGTAGTGCATGTCGAACTGGGTGGCCAGCGCACGCAGCACCTGCTCCTCGGTGATCGCGCCCATGTCGCGAAGGATATCTCCCAAGCGCTTACCCGGTCTGGATTGCCTGGCGAGCGCCGCCGTCAGTTGTGGCTGATCGATGGCGCCAAGCTCCAGCAGCAGTTCACCGATCAGTTTCATGGTCTCCATCCGCCGGTTGGTCGGACACGGCAAAGGCCGCCTCGTCGCGCATGCGCTCCAGAACGCCGGGCGCAGCGGGGCGTTGCGATGCTTCGGAGATGATCCGTTCGGAAAGTTCCCGGACTTCTTCGGGGGTATTCAGGATGTGAGGCGTGAGGAAAATGAGAAGGTTGGTCTTGTCGACATCCCGGCTCTTGTTCCTGAAGAAGGGGCCAAGGAGCGGCAGCGTTCCCAGGCAGGGTACTTTCGATGTAGTGTCTATGCTGTCATCCTTGATAAGACCGCCGATCACCACCGTATCGCTGTTTTCCACAACGACTGTGGTACGGGCTTGGCGCTTGGTGGTGGTGACCGCGCCGATGTCAGATTCTTGAACGAAACTCTTGATTTCCTGGAAAAGTTCCAGTCGCACCAGATGACCCAGGCTGATGTGGGGAGTGAGACGAAGGGTCAATCCAATGTCCTTGAATTCATAGGTCCGCAGCAGTTGATCCGAATCCGTGGTCTGGGAGCTTTTCAGATAGGGTCGTTCCTCCCCGACCACGATTTCGGCTTCCTTGTTGTCCAGGGTGGTGATTCGTGGCGTGGAGAGGATATTGACCGCGGAATCGTCCTGCAGGGCGTGGAGCATGGCACCCAGGTTAAGGAATTCCTGCCCGCCGATGGTGATGATTCCCTTGACCACGCCGAAGGACATCCCGGAGGGGGAATCGAATGGATTCGCCGCCATCCGGTTCAAGGCGCCCTCTTCACCTCCTGAACGGAAATTCGTGCCGCCGAATCCGCGCACCGAATCCTCAGAGGGCTGATCCATGGCGCGCCATTCGACGCCCAGTTCCCGAAGGCGCTTCATGGTGATTTCCATGATCACCGCCTCGACGAATACCTGGGAACGGGTGATGTCCAGTTGCCTGATGATTTCCTGGAGTTGGGCGATGGCCTGGGGCGGACCGTTCAGCACCAGCGCATTACTGGCGATGTCAGCGACAACGCCGGCCGATTCCTGCCCCGCTGACTGCCCTTGCGCGTTCAGAACCTGGGCCAGGGCGGCCGCATCCGCGTGTTCCAGGAAGACCACCACCACCCCCGTGCGCTCCTCCGGCTGCGGGCGATCCAGACTCTGCACCAGTTGTTCCACAAGGAGATGATCGGTGGAACTGCCGGACACCATCACGCTGTTGGTGCGCGGATCGTCGATCACCGAAGCCCGTCGCCGACCGGCCTGACTGACGCCGGCGAGGAACTGCTGAATCCTGGTGGCGGCATCGGTTGCCGGTGCATATTTGAGGGTATAGGTCTTGAGCGTGATTTCAGGTTCCGTGGACCGGATGGCATCAAGGACCAGCACGAGTTTCCTGAGGTTGCTGACCTTGTCGCTGACCACCACGCTGGCGGTTCCTTCCTGGTGGGAGATGGCGCCCTGTTTGGAAAGAATACCCTGCGCCGTTTGGCGGAGGGTGCCCGGATCCAGGTCGAGATCCACGGGCAGAATCAGCGTGGCGACACTGTCTCCTGGAAGCGCCGACGGTATGGTGCGCCCCACGATGACCGGCACACCCTCGCGGACCGCCTGATCCCGTGGCACCACCTTTATTACTTCGCCACTTTGCACGGCGGTCAGGCCATGCAGATCGAGCACCGACAGGAAGACATCATAGGTGGTATCACGATCGAGGGTCACCGGTGAGTAGATGGAAATTTCGCCATGCACTTCCGGCGTGACCGCCATGTTGCATCCGGTGAATTTGCTGATGGCCGCGATGAAGGTACGGATATCCACCCTATCGAAGTTCAGCGTGATGCCTTCGTTCATCGTCGGTTCCAGTGCCGCTGCAGGTTCCTCCCGGGCCACGATACCTGGTGGAGCCAGTGTCGGCGCCATCAATGCCAGTAGTGCGAATCCAAGCAACCGGAGGGATCTGGTGCCGGATTTCGGAACCTGGTTGGAAAGACAATGCCTGTGAGTGAACAGGTTCATCACTGTACCTCGTAGGTAAGGGTTCGAGCTGCGCCGGCGCGTACCAGGTCAATCCGGATGCGGTCAACATCGGGCAGTACCTGGTAGATCTCGAAGAGTTGTTCGAAGTTTCGGATCGGACGCTCATTGACGGCGGTGAGAAGATCGCCCTGACGCAATCCCATCCGGTGGGGAAGCGAATCGGGGCGCACCGAGGCGATCTCGTATCCGGCCAGCTTTCCCCCGAGGTATCTGGGCGCCACGCGCAATTCCCGCATGAGTTGATCCATCTCTGAAACGGCT
>JAFGDC010000117.1 GCA_016932295.1 candidate division CSSED10-310 bacterium | reverse complement strand
CTGATGGGAGTCAAGCCATTGGTGTATTCAGCGGCTCCCGGCGGCATATACTTCGCTTCAGAACTCAAGGCATTGCTGCCTTCCCTGGAGCGCCGGGAAATCGATGTCCGGGCCCTGCACTCCTACCTTGTGTTCGAATACATTCCGGCGCCTCTCTGCATCTTTAAGAATATCGAGAAACTTCCTGCCGGCGGGCGTCTGGTTTGGGAGAAAGGCGGGATCCGCACCTGGACGGAGTCCTTGCCACCCGCCGAAGAACTCCATGGGTCCGAGGCTGAGTGCCGTGAGCAGTTGCGGACACTCATCAGGGAGTCCCTTGACTTGCAGTGTCCCCGGGAATGGCCCTTGGTGCTGTTTTTATCCGGTGGCTTGGATTCCGGTGTATTGGCCAGCCGGATGCCTGGTCGCGGCGATGCCCTGACCATCGATGTGGCGGGATGCGAGCCCGAGGAAGCCGATCTCGCCACCGAAGTTGCGCGCAGGCATACCTGGCGCCACCACAGGATCAAGCTGGATCATACCGGTGCGATGGCCTTGGTGAACGAGTTGGCGCAGGTTGTTGATGAACCGTACGCCGATGCCTCCCTGGTTCCCACCTACCTGGTCTGTAAACAAGCCAGGGCGTTCGGACCGGTGGCACTGAGCGGTGATGGTGGTGACGAATTGTTCGGTGGATATCAGACCTATCCCGCGCATCGCTTCTCGGGATGGTATGGGCACCTGCCGGCGATCGTGCGCCGCCTTGTCGCCGGCGGCATCGAACATCTGCCCCCGTTGAACGGTCATTTGTCTCCGGACTTCCTGGCGCGCAAGTTTCTTCGTGGCGCTGGCCTCCATCCCGCCGCCGCCAATGCGGGATTCTGGGGTGCATTTCTGCCCCTGGAAGCCCGCCGTCTCCTTACCGATGACGTCAATGCGGCTCTTGGCGACTGGGAACCCCACCAGCATGCGCGGGATATCTATGAACGGGAAGGAAGAAGCGGTCTGGCGGCGGTCATGGATATGGATCTCCGCCTGCACCTTGGTGAAAACCTGCTCATGAAGCTCGACAAGGCTTCCGGCGCTGTAGGCCTGGAAGTCCGCGTGCCCTACCTCCACACGCCCCTGGTCCGATTCGCCAGAGCGATGCCTGACAAGTGGAAGGTTCGAATGTTGCAAACCAAGGTTTTCTTCCGCCGTACCTTCAGTGACGATCTTCCCGCCGCGGTGGCCTGGCGGAAAAAGCACGGCTTCAATATTCCCCTGCGGGCCTGGTTGCGTGATGAACTGTACGAATGGGTGGCGTCCGCCCTGCAAAGCCAGTGCAGCAGGGAACAGGGTTTGTTCCGGCCGGCGGCGGTGGACCGCTTGCTGGAAGAGCATCGGACCGGCCGACGTAATCACCGCCAGGAACTCTGGGCGCTGTTCATGTTCCAACTCTGGTATGAACGATATACAGGTCCGTTGTCCTGATGCCGACGGGCGGTGCCGAACCAGGGTCACTCTGCTTTCAATGAGTCGCCGGTGGAGGAGGGACGGGATTCAGTGTGCGGTGACCGCCTGAACAGCAGCACGTGATCAGCCACCTGGCGCTCCTGCCAGCCGTTCAAGCGCAGCCAGCGTTCCAGAACTCCGGCGCCGCTGGTATCCACCAAGGCATGATCGATGTCGCAGGCACGCATGCAGGCCGCCAGTTCATACCGGTTATATAAAAAGGCGGAACGGGCGGCGGCGAGGTCCAGCAAACCATCGCCATCCATGTCCGCCAGCGCCAGTGTCCTGGCGAGGGGAGCGATCCTCCGGTTCCAGATCGGCTGGAAGTCGCCCTCGTGCTGCATATAATACTTGATGCTGAATGTTTCCAGATCATAGACGAAGAGATCGTCGTCGCCATCCGCATCCATGTCCATGCACACCATATCCAACGCATATCCGACATCGGCCACCGTGCCGCAATGCTGCAGTTCCCACCCGCTATCGAGGCGGTACAGGTGGAGTCCGCCGGCACGGCCGGCCGCGGCGATTCCCGTTGTGGAGCCTGTATCGAAGAACCTGGCTGCAATGATCTCTCCGCCCGGCTGGCGGGTCTTTGAGACAACGGATCCAAGATGCAGCACCAGCGCATCGCCGGTTACGATGATCCAGTCCGGAGAGCCATCACCATCAACATCGGCGACATCGAAGGAATCGGGGAATGCGGCAAGTGGCAATGATGCTGCTTCGATGGGTGCCGCCTGGTGGGAATCGAGCGGCAGGAGTCGTGCCTCAGCCATGCCTTCACCGGTACAGGTGATGGCGGCTCCTGTATATGCACCGGAAGGATCGGCGAGGAACAGCACGCTGGCTCGATTATTCGTCCCGGTCATGGCGGATAGAGACAGTATGGCGCGGGTGAGTTCTGCCGGCGGGACCGGCAGTGGGCTTCGCGCCCTGAGCCTCAAGTCCCTGAGGTTCGGTCTTGTGGCTGAAACCAGGCCCAGTGCCCCGGTGTGGTGGACTTTCGCTTCGGTTACATGGATTTTCCCAGGTATCAGGCAGGTGGTAAAGAGCAGCCGCGTATTATGCGAAACATCATGGATCGATATGAAACTGTCGATCGGCGTGGGGAAGAAGGTCCAGGCGGCGTTTCCGGCTTCTCCGACCCGCAGCGGCAGATACGAGACACCCAGCCTGTTCCAGTCGAAGTATCCGGTTTCCAGGAATTGCCTGGGATCTTCGGATGAGAACATGCGGCGATCCAGGAGATGGTCCTGCAGCTCAACCCATTCCTGGCCGTCAGCGCTGTCGGCAGCCTGCAGGAAGGCGCCGGCGTGGCTTTGAAACACGTAAGGTATCGGCAGGTTCGAAAGAATTCTGGCGCCATAGGGCAGCATGGTATCCACGGTCCAGAGCAGGCGGTCTCCGGCATCCGGTGAGAAGTGATCGCTCCCCAGGTTTCTGATTCTGTGGATGGACACCAATGCCTGCGCTCCATAGCAACTCAGGAGGATGACGATGACCAGGGATCGTGCGCCGGGGCGTGAAGTCAGCTTTCCAAGGCGCGCCGCGCCGGTGATGGCCGCGCTTACCAGGATGGGAAAGACGGCCAGGAGATAGTGTGAGTCGTTGTTGCCGGGCATGTAATCGAGGGCTGCGGCCGGCGCCGCGGTGCTGAGGAATGCCGCGGCAATGCACCAGGCCGGCGCCGCGGGAATGAGACGAGCAGGAGAAAGCAATGCGAGGAGAAGCAGGGGTGAGACCGAACCAATCAGATGCAGCAGGTGGCCGGCCATCGCTTTGACAGGCAGTGGGTGATTGCTCAGGAACCACATGGTCGTGCTCATACGATCCTGACCCAGCGATCCGCTGAGATTGAGCACTACTCCTCCATAGAGAAGTGCCATCACCAGGGGAACGATGATGAACCTTTTCCGGCGCGAGGTGCACAGTTCGGTCAGGGCGAACGATCCGACGATGATGAAAAACTCTTCACGGCTCATCATCACGATGGTTCCCGCCGCCAGGAATCCGCCAAGGTTGCCTCGATACAGAAAGGTGATGGTCCAGGCCAGTGCGGGTATCACCATGATACTCATCCAACAGCCATTCAGAGCCAGGGCGTGAAGTTCCGGCAGCAGCAGGAAGCCGCAGGCGGCGAGACAGGCGGCCAAAGCGGTACCGAATACCCGGTGGGCCAGCGAATACACCGGGATGATGGTGATTATCAATACGAGGACCACGAGATACTGAGTCAGTTTGATTGAGGTGGAGACGAGAAAAAAAGGGACCAGCAGGAGGAGCGATGGTGAGAAATGGTCGGCGTTCCCGATGCCGCTGCCATGCACCATGGTGGTCTTGAAGAATTCACCCCGGGCGGTGTTGGCCAGCAGTTCGTGGTTGTAGACGAAATCGGAGGGTTTGGCGATGGAGAGTGCATCGACCTGGCGACCGGCGAGGTGGATGAGCGTCGCGCCAGCTATCATGGCGAGGACGGCAACCGGAATCCGCCAGACGGATGAGTCGACCGATCCGAGGGATAGTTTCATGTCCCGTCGGTGCGCCTTGCCGACCAGCGCAGCCAGGCATCGATGAGCCGCCATAACGGCCACAGGGCGCGGCTGATCAGATGATCCACCCGTTCGCCGAATTCGGGTTGAACCCGAACTTCCCGGAAACACAGGAGGTCTTCATCATCCAGTGGGATGGGTGCGGGTCGATGTTCCGGCCAGGAATCGTGGTGGTTCTTCATGTATTCGTCGATCAATCCATCGACGATGGCTTGTTTGCCGCTCAGGAATGCCACCATCGCCCGTTCATCGTACGGCGCGCTGAAATGCCACATGGTGGAGAAGGGACCAACCAGGCAGATGGGCTGATCGAACCTGGTGGTGGAGCCGAATTTCTTTCCTACGGTAAAGCCGTGTTCCAGCAACCGGCGCCGATTGTCGTCCTTGGATGGCGCATCATACATCGGGCTGGTGAACCGCACACCGTACCTGGCATACATCCGCTTCAGCTCATTCAGAACCTCCGGCATGCATTCCGGATGATCCGACTGCACCCTGAGAGCGCCGTCGGCGGCCTCGGCAATGCCGTTGTCAAGACAGTACATCAGGGTGCGTACATGCATCGAAAGCTTGCATCCCATGCACAATACTCCGGGTGCGGTGCCGGCGCAGAACCGGAGATAATCCTCGGGTAATCCGCGCCGGATACGCCGGTGGATGGATCGTATATCCATGATGTGATGCACCAGCCGATCCTCACCCACCTCACGGATCAGTTGCCCGGCATGAATTCGGCTGTGTTCCGCAAAAACGATTCCGGTGGTTTTGAAGGTCAACATGTGGACCCGTTCATAACGGCCGGTGAGGTCGAGGACGGCCAGGGTCGAGTCCATGCCTCCGGAAAAGAGCGTCACTACCTCATTGTGTATCGATCCGGCCATCGCCACCTCTTTGGCCAGCCTACCATACCCCTGCCTCCGGCGTGAAGCGCCGCGCGTGAGCACCCGCGGACCGCGTTCCGCCAGCGCCTATGCTTGCAATCTCACCAAGGGTAATGGAGGATGGAATGAGGAATACCATAAGGGAGAGACAGATGCGGTCCTGGATGGAAGGAAATGAGAGGCGGCGCGAGTTGTCGGTGATCGCGGGTGTCTGGTTGCTGACCCTGACCGTAATGCTCATGCTGGGTCACCTGGTGGTCCTGCCGAAGCTGGTCCTGTCCGGGGATGAACCTGAATATCTGCTGATCTCCCACAGTATTTATTACGATCATGACCTTGATCTGAAGAACAATTATAACCATCGCGATTACCTTCGTTTTTTCCCTTTCCAACTACAGCCGCACCGCGCCCTCAATCCCGGGGACCAACTATACTCGTTTCATGCCCCCGGCCTGCCCTTCATCGCAGTGCCCTTCTACCTTGCCGGCGGCCGCGGCGGCGTGGTGGTGCTGCTTAACCTCTGCGCCGCGTTGCTGGCGGTGCAGCTCTACCGCCTGGCGAGACGAACGGGAGCTTCCCGGTTCGGCGCCCTGGCGGCCTGGATCAGCATAAGTTTCACTCTTCCGGTGAGTATCTACTCGTCAATGGTGTACCCGGAAATACCGGGTGCCCTGCTGTATCTCTCGTCATTGCTGCTCGTCCTGGGTAATGGCGACACCGGCGTTCCCACCCGCTGTCGGTTGATACTCGCCGGCGTCATGGCCGGTGTTCTACCCTGGTTCCATATCCGGTATGCAGTCCTGGGTGTCACGCTGGTGGGTTGCTGCTGCCTGCTGCACCGGCGCCAGCGAACCATTCTCACCTTCCTCGCACCTTATGTCGCATTGAGCGGGTTGTTTCTCTGGCATCAATATTCGATGTTCGGGCATCCATTCCATCTGCTCATGTTTGCGGATGCCTCGAGTTTTACACCAGCGGCCTTGAAAGGCATGACCGGTATCATCGCCGGGCGGGTGTTCGGTCTCCTGCCCCATGCTCCCGTGTACCTGCTGGCCTTAGCTGGTTGGTACCTGCTGCTGGTGACTGACCGGCGGCGTTTCCTGTTGTTCACCGGGCTGGCGGCGCCGTATTTTTATATCG
>JAFGDC010000116.1 GCA_016932295.1 candidate division CSSED10-310 bacterium | reverse complement strand
GCAGGGCGACACAGTGTCTTTCAAACTGATCCCGGCACTACCACCGGCAGACAGAATCCGAGCCGGAATCCTTATATCAAAACGAAAGTCCACACCCTACCTTCATTGACTGACCCCGCCACCGATGCTACCATTGGTCTTCCCATAAAGGAGGCGCGGGATTATGCATGTGATGATAACCGGTGGAGCTGGATATATCGGTTCGGTACTGGCCGGCTACCTTCTCGACCAAGGCTGCAACGTCACCGTCATGGATCGTTGTTTTTTCGGTCTGGAATCCCTGTCCGGCATGCTGAACCATCCACAATTCCGGCTTCTCAAGGAAGACATCCGCTTTTTCGATCCCGAATTACTCAACGGCATCGACGTGGTCATGGATCTGGCCGGCCTGGCCAACGATCCGGCCTGCGACATCGATCCCGATCTCACCATGTCCATCAACCGCGATGGTTGTATCAGGGTCGCCACGCTCGCCAGGGATCACGGCGTTGCAACCTACCTTTTCTCGTCTTCATGCAGTATTTATGGCCACGGCAAATCCATCAGCCTGGATGAGACGTCACCAATCTCACCGGTCTCCGTCTACGCGCATTCCAAGCACGCCGCCGAACAAGCCATCCTGCGCCTGGCGAGCGACGATTTCCACGTCACCTGCCTGAGAAATGCAACCGTTTATGGACTGTCACCCAAGATGCGCTTCGACCTGATTATCAACATCATGACATATTACGCTTACAAACACGGCAAGATCTACGTCTTGGGCGGCGGCAAACAGTGGCGGCCGGTGGTGCATGTGAGGGACGTCTGCAAGGCCTTCTGGCTCGCAGCCAACGCCCCCGCCGACCAGGTGAACGGCGAAATTTTCAATGTCGGCTGCACGACCCAGAACTACCAGGTGGAACCACTCGCCAAGATCGTTTCCAGCGCCATACCCAACACCACACTGGAATGCGTCCCGGACGATCCGGACAAGCGCACCTATCACGTGAACTTCGACAAGATCAGGGACCGCCTGGGTTTCACCATTGACAGGACACCGTTCGACGGTATCTGTGAAATCCACAATGCACTGCGCGCCGGCCTGGTGGAGGCCGGTATCAAGACCAAGACGGTCGAGTACTACAAGTATCTGATCCAGGCTGAAAAAGTCCTCAGGGAAGTCAACTACCAGGGCAAATTGTTCTGACCGGCGACGCGGATTCCCGGGACAGGCACCACCGACTAATCGTTGCGTTTCAGAAATGCATCGTCGTCAAGCGTGATGATGGTGTTGGCGGTGTAATCGGACACATGGATAAGTCCGTCCTCCGATACGGCCAGGCCGGTTGGCTTGTCGATCCGCTCGGGATGCCGGTAGAAGAGCCGCTGCTTGCCATCCAGGGTGTACCGAATGATCCCGCCCGCGCTAGGATCGGTGACGTACAGCAGTGACCCGGTCCGATGTACGGCGAGGTGAGGATAGGGAACCTGGATGCGGGGATTGGAATACACCCGCCAGGAAGGAACGCGCCACTCATTGATTAGAGAGCCGTCAACCGAGAAAACCAGAATCTTCTCGAGGCCGACGTCGCCCACGTATATAGTTTTGTCATCCAGAACGCCGATGCAGACGGGCCGGTTGAATCGAATCCCGCCCGGTTCCAGCGAGGTGATGGTGGCGGAGGGGTGACCGGTGGGATCGAATACCACGATTTTTTTGCCTTCCGGATCACACACGTAAAGGTACTCATCCTTATCCACCGCAATGCCTGCGACATCGGTCAGCCCACTCGTGCTTCCCGCCTGAATAAAATGGTGGAACTGGCGACTCGCATCCAGGCACTGGACTCGCTTGTTGCCCAGTTCCGAGGCATACAGGAAGCCCTTGCCGTCAAAGGCGAGATAGACCGGGACATGGAATTCCCCTTCGGCCCAGAAATCGGCGCCGAAACCAGAGCCAAGCGACGCCACAATCTGCTTTTCATCATTCAGAACCTTGATCTGATCGTTCAATGTATCAGCCACGTACAAACGCCCCCGCGGACTTATGGCCAATCCCTGAGGTCCGTTCAATGCGCCTTCGGCGGCCTTGGATATGCCGGCGAAGTTGTAGCCGATCTTACGGAGATGATCGATGGTCTCGTCGTCCATGACCGCCGGCTGGGTCTGCCCTTTCTTCAGGTAGGTCTCCGCCAGCCAGTCGGCCAGGACCCCGAAAAGCTGTTCGGCCTGTTCGGGCTTCTCCTCCACCAGGTTGTGGAGTTCGGCGGCATCATTGTCCAGATCATACAATTCCTTGAGTTCTCGTGGCTTGTCCTTCAAAACAAACTTGTAGTTGTCCATGACCACGGTGCTCAGCCGCAGGTTGGGCCGGTTCGTCTGCGAGAACGTCGCCCTGTGATGCTTGTAAAACATCCGCTGGAATAACTTTGGGCGCACCAGCGGCAGCAGGTTCTTGCCTTCGATGGTGAAAGGAATCTGACGGCCGGCCAGGGACAGCAGTGTGGGGAGAATATCGATATTCTGCACCGGATCATCGATGATCATACCTACCGGCCACTTGCGCGGAAAAATGACCAGCAGCGGTGTGTGGATCTGCTCGGCGTAGAGCGTCCGGCCATGATCCAGGCCGGCGTGCTCCTTGAACTCTTCACCGTGATCGGAAAACACCACGATGATCGTGTTTTCGTAGACACCGAGGTCGCCGAGCTTGTCGATAACGTGACCAAGGCCGTTGTCGACGCGCCTGAGTTCACCGTCGTAAAGCGCTACAAGATGTCGAAGATCCGCGGGATTCTCGAAGGGTACATTGGGATTGAAATACCTGCTGAAATCCTTTGCCCAGCCGGTCATGGAACCCTTGTACTCCGGATCGAAGAGCCTGTCCAATGGCGGCGGTGGATCATAGGGCGTATGGGCATCGAGGTAATGAAGAAACAGGAAGAACGGCGAACCGGAGTCATCCTTGTGCCAGGTATCCAGGAAATCCATGCCGCTGGCGGTGATCTTCTCGGTGCCATGCTCCAGTGGGCTGGGGATCTTGATATACGTATCGAAACCACGCTGGAACCCAAACGCCGGACCCACATATCCCGCGCTGATAAAACCGGCGGTCCTGTATCCCGCCGCGGCGAACAACTCGCCCACCGTGGGTATGATCTCCGGCAGGGCGACGCCATCGGTGTCGACGCCATGGGATGCGGTATACATACCGGTGAACACTGACATGTGTGAGGGCAGCGTCCAGGGAGCCTGGGACGTACACCGCACGAACAATGTTCCGTTCTTGGAAAGACGATCCATCATCGGCGTTACCCAACGATCATACCCATAGGCGGAGAGATGATCGGCGCGCACTGTATCCAATGATACCAGCAGCACATTCGGCAGGTCTTGTTGAGCCGCGAAGCAGGAACCAGCACACCACAGAAGAAAACACGCCAGCAGCAGTCGTCCGGTCATATACACCTCCAGCCCGCCCTTTCCGATCATTGGTAACCGATCCTGACGTTCCAAACCTGATGTTCGAACCCGGTCCGGACACCAGCCATCCCCGTACCTATCGGCGGACCGCGCCGCCGCACCGGTGAAACCGCCGGGCACCCTCGCGCGGGTACGCCGAACCGGCTCAGGACTCAGGGGACTATAGCAGTCCGATCGATCTAAATCAAACACGCACAATAGTCCCTCAACCTAGACGGCAGGCAGCGAGCCAACGGGTTCAGGACCAGCCTGCAGACGGGCCGAAATCTCCATCAGGGCGGCGTGATGTGGAAGCGAATCAGGTGAGGACCACACGCCGCCGGTGGATGCTCATGAATCCCTGAGACCGATAACAATGCATCGGAAATGCGCTGACCCGACTCAACAGGGTTTCCTGAAGATCACCTGCAGCTCTTCCCGGACATCCAGATAGAATTTCGCTCCACCGAGGCCGAGTTTGTCCGCGAGCAAGGTCAGCAGGGCGTTCATCACCCTGGATTTATAATAGTGCCTGAAACGGTTGCGAAGAATATCCAGGGAACACCAGGTGCCCGAGGAACCGATTTCAAGTATTTCAAAGCCGCGTTCAGTGAGAAGCCTGGTCATGGTGGCCCGGGTGAAGTAATAAAAATGCTCGAACGGTTTCAACTGGATCCAGCGCCGCCCCATGAGTCGCGGGGACCAGGCATCGATATCTGGAACCCGGATATAGCCGAAGCCTCCCGGCTTCAATATGCGGAACACCTTCTCCACCGCCTTGCTGGGCGCCAACATGTGTTCCAGCGAGTCACCCATGTTGACCACGTCGAACGAATCGGATTCGTACTCCACCTCGATGAAATCACCGACCGCAAAGGGAAGTCCGAGTGAATTCCGGATGTGATCGACGTACGCATCCGAGACATCCATACCAGAGGGACTCCAGCCACGTTGTCGGGCGATCTCGATGAAATCACCGATGGAACACCCCACATCGAGGATCGATCCCTTGGCAGGTACATAGCGTTCCAACAGTTCCAGCCGTTTCTGGTAGGTAATCCGGTTGGCGGGGGATGTCAACTCGTAATAGTCGAAATACGAATGGTCATAGATGTTCATGGGATTGGGATCCGGCACCCTGGGATTGACATAGACCAGGCCACAGCAGCTACACTGGACAATGTTCATACCCTGGATCACGTACCGCAATTCTGTATCGTTGCACCCACATAGATCGCAGTCGACATGATCGAGATGCGTATCTATTTCCCGCTGATTGTCTTCATTCTGAATTTGTGTCTTCACTGCCGATCCAATCGCTGAAGTGAAAAAATCCTACGGATAGTAGCAAAAAAAACCAATGTCACGCAATCACTTTCTGACGTCACCTTTCATCACGAAGCGCTCCACTATGATTGTAGCAATGGGAACTACACCCGATCAGGCAATCTTTCACCCAAAGGAGACCGGGGACATGGCGCACGCCGATCACACTGCCCGTCACCGTCGATGACAGGCATCCCCCGCGGTCCGGGACCCTGCGCGCGGTTCCGGATCCGTCGTTTTGCGGTTATTCCTTGTTCTTGTAGCCGTGGACGAATTCCTGATCGGGCAGTGTTTCCCGCCACAAGCCGAGAGCTTCATGCGCCCACGAGAATGTATGGCGGCCCTCCCTCATCAGGCGGCGGATGATGTCGATGAATTTCCTGCCTACATCCGCTCCATATATTTTCTGGGCGGAGCGCATTCTTTCCTGCAAGGCTGTGTTCTCCACGACATATTCAATCATCTTCACCATGAAATCCGTGTCGATCGGAGGCACAAGGAGATTGCTGTGGGCCTCATTGACGGTTTCAGGTCGATCCGTATTGACACGACAGGTCAGGCACACCTTGCCCAGCAGGTTCATCTCTTCCTGCACGCCGCCACTGTCCGTCAGGGCCGCCAGGCAGTGTTCCGAGTTGAAAAACTCGATGACATGAGCAAATTCAGGCCAGATTTCGGTATAAAGGAAATTGGGGTGCTTCATGGCGAGATCCATCAGGCGCTGCTTCAGGCCATATTTCTCGAGGGCGTAACGGGTTGCGTTCATCTCGATGAAATTGATCTTGTGACCGCGCCTGACGAGCGTCTCGAGGGCTCCCACCAGGGAATGGAAGCGGCGGGAGGTGAGATTGCCGCGGCGATGGATATCGACTCGAATCCACTGCCCTTCCGCCAGTCGGGGGTAGATATCGAAGATGCTTCGGCTGGGCTTGTGACGCAGTTTCAATTCGAGCGCTTCCACCACCACGCCGCCGGTAACGAACACGTTCTCCTCGGGGTATCCCTCGCGCAGCAGGTGCTGGCGGTTCAGTTCGGTGGGCGCAAACATGAACTCGCAGCCCGCAGAGGAGACGAACGTATCCCATTGTTCCGGGAACGGTTCATTGCGCAGGATGCGCCAGGGACCGTTGAACTGCTCTTCGACAAAGCGCTCCACGGTGATTCCCTTCTCCACTTCACGGATCACATCCGGAGCCATCGAACGCAGGCCGGCTTCATTGTGAATGGCACGCTCCTGCCTGGAAAACATCCACGCGGCCGGCACGATGCTCGTCATGATGGTGTCCCCCAACACCACCGGCACCACCGGCACATCAGGCCACTTGGTGCGCAGAAATCTGCCCAGCCAGTTCATCTTGCACAACAACTCCACCGATTTCTGCAGCAGGTCGCCCCGGATGGCAAGGTTGGCGCCGATCTTGTCCTGGAAATTAAACTCGTAACGACCGTAGGTCAGGATTTCATCATAATGCTGGTTGGAATCGATGACGAAAAACGGCAGGCCGGCTTCCGCCGCCGCGACCACCGAACCATAAAACTTGTAGAAACAAGGCTTGGTTCCGATCACGAAAGCCAACACCCACTTTTTGCTGTCCCGCGCCTGCTTCATGCTGCGCTCGAGGAGCGCCTCGTTGATGGTCATGGGCAACATATCAGGCACGAAATCGTCAATCTTGCGCTCCCGCGATTCGGGAAACATCGAATCGAACGCACCCCGGATTTCCATGGTCAGCCTCTCATTCAGGAATTGTGCAGAGTCCGGCGCAGCATGCGCATTTCGCCGAGCAGGTCTCTTACCACTGATGGTTTCGGGAAGTTGAACACATTCAAGGAACCCTTCACCTCGAACACCGGTTCTCCTGCTGTGCGCGGAAAGTGGTTGACACCCACTTCGTGGATGGGGAATCCGGCCTTCCTGGCCCGGACCAGCAGTTCCGTCGTGCCCAGTCCAGTGGCGCACGTCAAGTCCACCGCTTTCAGCACATCTCTGTGAACGTACCGGAATGCACAATCAACATCCCGTTCCCTCACCCCGAACAGCACTCTCACGATGCGATTGTATACCGCCGAAGTGAAAAGTCTGAACTTCGGATCCTGGCGGGCGATGCGGTAGCCAGCCACGACGCATGGCTCCCCGATATGCGGGAGAAACGAGGCGAACTCCTTGAGATCGAACTGGTTGTCACCGTCCGCATAGAAGACGTGCTGGTAACGGGCGGTCTCGAATCCAACCCGGATGGCGTTCCCCATCCCCGGCCTGGAGATGGGTTGGACCACGGGCCGGATCCGCTCGTCCCGATCGGCGCGGGCCCTGGCGATTTCCAGAGTGCGATCGGAACTGGCCTCATAGATAACGGGCAGCAATTCGTATCTCTCCGCAAGCTTCGCCGCGACAACGGAGGCAGCCTCCAGCAAGGGGCCAATATTATCTTCCTCATTGTACAATAGAAAAAACATGGACAGCTCAGGCAATTTTGGCGTCACATTCCAGCTCCTAGGACATTCGGCCCGGCAAACACGCGGCCGGCCGTGATTGAGTCATTACCGAGTAGTTATACGTACCACCGTCGCCGTACACAACCCCCAAACGGAAAGATGTCTCACCGCAGGGAGAAAGGCATGTCCCGGACGCGCGGGCAGGTCCGATTCTCCACGCCAGGCCACGTCGCGTTCGGTACACGACTCGTTGCCCGGCAAGACCATCGGTTCCCGCCGGGTTGCAGACCAGATTAAGGAGTATCCTCGCCGTCGTCGTCACCATCGTCCAGCGAATGATTATTTGGTGCGCCGCGAAGGGAATCGCGGAAATTCCTGATGCCCTCGCCCAGACTGCCGCCTAATTTCGGGAGGCGGCTGGCGCCGAATATCACCAGAACAATCAGCAGGATGACGACAAGTTCCCAGAACCCCAATCCAAACATGATCATGCCCCAAAAAAAATGGCGGGGACGACGAGACTCGAACTCGCGACCTCCGGCGTGACAGGCCGGCGTTCTAACCAACTGAACTACGTCCCCGCGAATGCTCGTTGATGGGCGGAACAGGTTTCGAACCTGCGACCCCCGGCTTGTAAGGCCGATGCTCTCCCGCTGAGCTACCCGCCCGAAATAACGACTGGCGCCCAGGCCACAGCTCATCGGCATCCACAGCCGTTCCAAGAGCGAAGCCTACTTTAGGGACTGCCGATTGGGATGTCAAGAGAAATCTGGCGGATTTTTACATCAACCCGGCTGGTTGTGTCATGGCATATTCGCGCCGGTCTACTGCCGCCGGCAGTGGTCCTCCGTGCCCGACGGCGGAGCCTACTGCTGTTGACAAAGGTCAGGTTTTCTCTGAACATGCAAGAGACGTTCAATGCATTGCGACGCGGACGCCCAGCGGGAGGCGGGGATTCAGTTGAGCCACTTCAGACCGGTTGCACATCACGGAATCGGCGCATCACCGATAGTTCCACCAGGAGTGCG
>JAFGDC010000115.1 GCA_016932295.1 candidate division CSSED10-310 bacterium | reverse complement strand
TATCGTCAACAAGGGCATAGCCCCGGCCAGCACGGCCGATTACACCTGGATGCTGGAAGGAGTCCCTCAGGCCACCGGCGCCATCCCGGTGCTGCAGCCGGGCGAACAGACCACGGTGGACTGGCAATGGACCTGGGTCCACGATGCGCTGCACGTGGGATTTCAGCTTGACAACATCACGTCAGACGAGGTGACC
This sequence comes from candidate division CSSED10-310 bacterium, assembly GCA_016932295.1. The sequence continues at coordinate 6,692 of JAFGDC010000115.1, read as the reverse complement.
TCGCTCAACGATTCGCTGGAAACCGGAATCCTCGATCTGCAGGCAGCCTTCTGGGTGGAGGAAACGGTCTACGATTACTTCAACAAACGGGAGAGCGTGCTGGGCAGTTTTTCATGGGAGGATTGGGCGCGTGACGAGATGGTGGGATTCGTCAATCAGAGCTTTGCGGATGCCGTTTTTCCTTTGACGCCGACCGGCATTGGAGAGCGCATGAAAATAGAGTTTGAGGAGGTGGTGCAGGACGGCATAATCTACAATGGCGCTTTACCGCCATTCCGCACCGATGAGGAGCCACACTATGACAACGTCTGGGGTTGGCCGAAAAACCTCGTGGAACCACCCAATAATCCTGAAGAGCAGGCCTTCATTGGCGGCGTCACTCATGAACTTGGTCACCAGATCGGACTGCCTGACCTCTATGCGTTGAACGTGGTTGGTGACGATGTGCTGGTCAAGAACTTCGCCGGTGAACTGGTGGCCGGTACCGATGAACTGCCGCTCCTGCCCTACAACGTGGCGTATCTCACCGACCGCCTGAACAACATGATGGGAGGCAACTACACACGCTGGTCCGACTGGTGCTCCTATATGCTCGATTTCAAGAAGCAGTTACGCCGTCCTGACCTGGTCGCCCCCCATCTCGGTGACTTCGCGGATGACAATTGCCTGCAATTGTTCAGCACGGAAGGGACTCCCCTGGCAGGTGCGATAGTATGGGTCTTCCAGGTGGAGGAAGTTTTCTGGGATTGGTACCGCAAAGTTGTTGACAATGACCCGGAGATTGTCGCCTTTACCGATGAAGACGGGATCATCTCACTCGGTGACGAACCATTCGGTGATTATTCCGACAACCGGTTCGCGGAAGGAATGATTCTGTTGCGGATCAGGTACAACAGCCAGGTGGAATACCGGTTCCAGGATCAGATCGAGTTCAACCTGGCCTACTGGGGCGGACAACACGATACCCTGGTGTTACCTCTACAGACCACTATCATGGACAGCGCCATCCCCGGCATGCAAAACCTCGCGTTGGGAAAGCCGGCCACCGCAAGCAGCGAGCTGTACCGCCATTATCCCTCCAATGCAGTGAACGGCGACAAGCTGACTATTGGCGACAACTGGGCGCCGCAGGATCCCGATGCCAACGAGTGGTGGCAGGTGGATCTGACCGCTCCATACGATGTATCCACCATCAAGATCTATCCCGCCGCTGAGAACTGGTACTTCTGGTTCGACCGGTTTCGTATCGATGTCTCGTTGACCGGCGCATTCGCGGGCGAGGAGATCACGGTCGTGACAGAGGATGATTGGCCGGACACCATGCTGGCGCTGTACAGGTTTGAACCGATCACGGCTCGTTATATCAGGGTCACGGGCGAGGTTGATCAACCGCAGGGATACGGCGCCTGCCTGCAGGAATTTGAAGTGTACGGGACCTATGTGCCGACCGGTGATCTTGACGGTGACGGGCTCCCGGACGACTGGGAATACATGTACTTCGGCGGTCTGAGTCTCGATCCCACCGGGGATGGTGACAACGACGGATTAAGTAATGCGGAGGAGTGGCAGGCGGGGAGCGATCCAACATTGTTCGATACGGATTTCGACGGCTGGTCCGATTCCTGGGAATACAATGTCGGATTCGATCCGACGGTCAATGATCGAATCGCAGACGACGACAATGATGGGACCAGCAACTGGGATGAATACTACGCGGGTACCGATCCCTGGGACCCCGCATCCTTCCCCATCCTGTTCGATACCATCACCTACGTGGGTGAGACGGCAGGCGACCGCGCGGGAAGTTCCGTGCTGCTGCTGACAGGCTTCGACGATTCGGGTCTCACGTATGTGGTGACAGGCGCTGCCGCCGCCGATCGCAGTGGTTCGGATGCGGGTGCGGTGTATCTCGTGGTTCATGACCCGCAAGCCGAGGGCGTCAGGGGGCTGGACACCGCCGCCGCGATTATCACGGGAGAATCGGCTGGAGATGGACTTGGATGGAGCGCCGCTGCTGGTGACCTGGACGGAGACGGCTACGAAGACCTGGCGATTGCCGCACCGTTCGGAGGTAGCGGTGGAACCGGCTGTATTTACTTGTTCTACGGGGATTCCGTCGGTCTGAGCGGTATCGTTCCCGCACAATACGCCGATGCCCGGCTTCTCGGCGCGGAACCTGATGCGCTGACCGGTCTTTCTCTCGTCACTCCGGGGGATGTCAATGGTGACGGATTGCACGACCTCGCCGCCGGCGCCCCGGGTTATGGCGCGGATGATCGTGGCCGCTGTTACCTGTTGCTCGGTCAGACCTCCCGCCTGGCGGGTGATCTGGCTCTCGATGCGGTCGCGCTGGTGTTTACCAGTGACCAACCCGGTGATATGTCCGGCATGTCCTGTGCGGGAGGTGACATGAATGGCGACGGCTATGATGATTTCTCTTTCTCCGCCAACTGCGCCGGGTGCGGCGAGACGGACTGCGGCGCCGTTCACCTGTTCTTCGGGGAGCCGTCGCCCGGCGGTTCACAGCTTGCTGCCGCTGACCTTATCATCACCGGCGCGAGTGCCGGAGATAACGCCGGAGCCGCCCTTGTCATGGACCAGGACCTGGATCAGGATGGCTTTGCCGATTGCGCCGTGGGAGCGCCAGGTGTAGACGATCCGGACAGCCAGGCGGGAACCGTGTACATCGTCTACGGCGCGGCGGTTATACCATCCTCGCTGATCCTCGATGCAGCCGTGCCGTCATTGGCCGGACAGGCTGCGGACGGTATCGGACAAGTACTCTCGGGAGCGGGCCGCATGCTTGCCTTTCCGGGCAAGGCGTTGTTCATAGGCAATCCATGGGCCGGGATAGAGGAAGGACTGTTCTACCTGGATCACCATGGCGCGTCGCGAATCACTCCCGGTGAAGACAGTGCCGGCCGCGCGTTTTACTCCGAAACCGGTTGGGACTACTTCGATCAACTCGGATTCGCCGCCACCGGTGGAGTGGATATCACGGATGATGGCTATGCCGAACTGGTGGTGAGCGCACTGGAGGATCATGCCGGTGGTTCAGGCGCGGGACGGGTGATGGTGATGCGCAGCCGGCAACTGGAGGCTCCTTCACCCATCTCGGCATTGACCCTGTACGCTGATGATTCGTACCAGGTGCCTGTCTCCACGCCGCTGACGCTCCAATCACCACTGTTTGTCGAGGTGGTTGCGGAAAATCAGTACAACAGGCTCAACGGCGTGGTGGTGGAAGTAACCTCAGACAGTGATCCAATCGGGATACACCTCCTGCTGCCCGAGACCGCCGAGGGCGCCAACCTGTTTCATGGCCGCGCGCTGCTGGGATTCAGTGCGACATCGAGAGCAGCCGATCGTCTCCGCTGCGCGCCTGGCGACCAGATCACGGTGACCTGCACAGCGGACCCCGCATTCCAGGCGTCGGTGACCGTCGGTACGTTCCAGTGGCAGCCCCTGCGTGAAATCGACTCTCTACGGGATGCCCGAACCAACTGATTCATGACAGTCCCTTTCGTCGTGGTAAGAACTGTAGGCGTAAGTCTAGGGAGTTTTCGTCTCGTTCTTGCGCACTAGCGTCAGCTTGACGGGCCGCGCACCGGCTGCCTTTGGATTGAACTCCACGGACTTGTCCACCGGTCCCTGCCACTGGGTGATCCATTCCTCGACGGTCTCGTCATCGACCGCCATGACGCGAAAGGTGTGGAAATTCGCTTCAGCGTGGTAGCCATCGACGGCCGCCTTGCGCTCCTTGAGCCATGCTGCCGCTTCGTCCTTGTCCCAGGCATACCAGCGATAGTCCCCCGGCGGGTCGCTGCGCACCTTGGCCCTGGTGAACAGGTTACGAAAGCGTGGCAATAACATCCCTCGCCTCCTGGTAGGCCTCCTTGAAACTTGCCACTGGACGCAGCTTCTTCGCGTGTTGCTCCAGGAAGAACATGGTCAGCAGCACCTCCAGCCGGGAGGGTTCCGGAGCCTCAGCCGGGATGGGGACATCTTCGGTGGTCTTCTTGTTCTTGGCGGTCATGAATTCCTCCTGAACAAGCAAAGGCCCGCCCAACCATGCCTGCCGATTGTCTCGGCGGCATTGTCGAGCGGGCCTGAGCCTCTTCCAGTCACAGTTACCCGCGTGTCACTCTTTCACTGTGCGGGGACGGACTTGAAGCGGCAAGGTTTTTTCAACCACGACTAACACTATTCCTGATCAGGTTTTTACCTAATGCATGCTCATCAGTTCCATTAAGGCAGATGGCCCTATACGTTTCGGCATGAATGAAAAGATGACGTGGAAGCCCGGGTAGTACCTACCATCGTGTCGGAACATCAATCCATGGTTTTGCAGCCAGTTGATATCCCTCGTAAGCGTCTTGGTCGTTTTCTTTGCATACAGTCTGGCGATTTTCGGAGTGATGTTTGATAGATCCTTCTTTGAAAGGACTTCACCTTTTGCATCTAGCAAGAATCGGCTCAATGCGATAATGAGTTCCCGCTGCCGCATTCGGGTTTCCGTCCTACCACCACAAACTTCGTACACATAGTCCTTCCAGTAGACATGGATGTTTTCCATGTTGATTTGATTTAGCTGCATCCTGATTTGATCCAGCAGCCCTTGAACGGCATATTCTATGAAATTGATCACGCAACGCTTTTTTGATGTAAGGTCAAGCTGTCGGTAATACTCACTTCTCGTTTCATTGTAGTGATTGCTAAGCAGATGTGCCGCCGGCGTTGGCACACCAGCTTCAAGCAACAATCTGAATTCCAACAACCTCGCAGTCCTGCCGTTGCCGTCTCCAAAGGGATGTATCCAGGCGATGTAAACATGAGTGATGATCGCCCTTAAAACGGCTATTGCAATCTTCTGTCCGGGGAGAGAATCAGCGCCCAATATACAAATCCAATTGCAGAGCCGATCCAATAAGTATCTACATTCCTGCCATGGTGCCCCTCTATATCGATGTACACCAACCGTGCATTCTCTGATTTTACCGGGTTGAACGTGTTCATCCAAAGGAAGGTTGTTCAGAACTTTCCCATTGAGGCCCTCGATATAATCGGTAGTGATCGGACATGGTGCCGTGTCATTAAAAAGCTCATCTCTGATTTCATTGCATGCGGCAATAATGTTGCTCACTTCAGTCTGCAGATATTCCTTGGACGCTGGAAGGGTAAGCTTGCCCTGAAGCAGTTTTTCAACCTCATGCTCGGATAGTGTGTTCCCTTCGATGGCCGTCGTCGCTCTCGCTCCCTTAGCCAGATACACTTGATGCAGTGCCTTTGCAAGAGGAGGTTTAAGTGGGGTTTTTGAAATGTGTTCACACTTAGACTGGATTTCACCAAGCATCAGCCATGTGTGTGGAGATAGCCGTTCAAGATCAGCCTTGAAAGTAATCCACGGATGCGTCTCCAAATACTCCATAACTTTGTCCCTCCAGCATGGTCTCGTAATTATTAACACATCAATGACTTATGAGTTTTACTACAGCGTTAATGTCATTGATGCTGTCCTCTTTTTTATCAAAAGTTGTCCAGTTGTCAAGGAGGAAATGTTAAAATTCGCATCCCCTGCAATTGAAACAATAGCATCCCATAAAATTCAGGGACTCTCTCACCCTCTTCAACAACTACCCCAGCTCATTCCTTTCGATCCACGGCCCGTGCTCGTATTCGCAGCAAGAACCGGTCACCCCATGAGCTGCCTTCGATATGCTGCCTGTTGCTTGTGGCACGTAGCTTCTTGCGCAAACTCCTTGCAGTTGGGGGTGAGTCTCATTCGCTGAAATCGAAGCCATACACATCGTATTCGCCGGCCAGCAGCCCCGTTGCCACGTCCACCAGCGCCCCCCAGAAGCGGATATCCCGACCGGAGCCGACGCCCTCCGGCCAGATGAAATCGGCGATCTCGTGGCTGACCTCCGCTGCCGGTCCAAGCCCCATCGGATCTCCATACGGCTCGTTGGTCCATGCTGGCCGGTAATAGAAGTTACCGAACGCCTCCACGATGATGTATTCTTCGACCGCATGAGAGACCGGATCGGCGTTGGTGATCGTCACCCCGAGGTGAAACCGGTCGCCGGGATGATACTCATTCTGCGCCTCGTGTTCGAAGTGATCGAATCGAAGACCGCAAGCCCAGATACCCGGCACGACAAATTCCGCCAGGAAAAGATCGGAGAAACCGGACAGCTCATCATCGTAGGGCGTCACCAGCGGCAGGCTTTCAGAGTTTGTCATGCCCGCCACCCAGATATTTTTCTCAGCATTCAAGCCGACGGCAGCATAGACTTCGTTTTTCTCACCACCATACAAGAAACTGCCGACAACCTCCGGCACCGTCGGATCAAAGACAGTGATGAAGAGATCTTTCCCTGCAGTGTATGGAGTGCTGCTTGGATAGTCCCGGGAATTCGTGTAGCCGCACACCATCACCAGGTCATCGTGAAGAAGCTTGATGTCGGATACACCTTGATAATTTTCATACCCCTCAACGCCACCGTAGACAGTGGAGAACAGGAGTTCCTGGCCATCGCCGGAAAACTTGGATGCGAACCAAGGGTGCTCGTCATGAAATTGTGATGATCCGGGAAACGGATTACACAAAGGAAAATCAGGGGAATTATACATGACGACATAAATATTTGCGTATAAAGATCGAATATGCTATCCTGGGCTCATGAAAAAGC
>JAFGDC010000114.1 GCA_016932295.1 candidate division CSSED10-310 bacterium | reverse complement strand
GCATGGCCTGGATGAAGTCCACACCGCCATTCAGGCCTGCCGCTCCACTGGTCTCCTCAGCCTGTGCTATTTCATAATCGGGTTGCCGTGGGAAACCAGGCAGGACATCCTCCATACGATTGCTTTCGCCCGCAACCTGGGTGCTGATCTCGTGGAATTCCATATCGCCCTGCCCCTTCCGGGCACTCCCCTGTATGAAATGGCTCTCGCGCAAGGACTGCTGCCCCGGTCCGATACGCCGATCGGCGCGGATTTTTCCATTCCCGCCATGGGCACCCGGCATCTCAGCAGAGCGGAAGTCTATGCCCTGAAGCGCCAGGCAGTGACGATGCTGTATACAGACCCGCGACGACTGTGGCATTTGGCCGGACGTTTGAAGAATCCTCATCGTCTTGCCTGGTACAGCCTGCGGAAACTGATGGCCATTCGCACCAGGCCGCTGCCGGACAACGACCATGCGTATCCTGCTGCTTAATCCGACCATCCGAAGCGGTGAGCCCATCGTGCGCGCCGAACGATGTCAGAGCAAGCTGATTTCAGGGATCTGGCCGCCGATCGTTCTGGCGTATCTGGCCGCCATCCTGCGCCGCGCCGACCGCCGGATCAGCATTCTGGATGCGGTGATAGAGGGGATGCCGTTTGAAGCCATGATTCGATGGATCATACGGGACAAGCCCGACTGGCTCATCGTGCAAAACACGACACCCACCCTGCCGGATGACCTGGTCATGGCCCGGCTGGTGAAGGACCACCTCCCTGATATTCACATTTCGTTCTTCGGGCTCCATGCCACCGCCCGGCCCGGTGATGTGCTGCAAGGTGGCGTGGTTGACACGGCCATGTTGGGCGAACCCGAGACCACCGCGGCGGACCTGGCAGCCGCCCTGGACGGAGCAGTGTCACCGACGCTGGTGCCGGGATTGGCCTGCATGGATGGCAACAATGTCCATCGCACGCCGCGACGGCCGCCCATTCAGGATCTGGATGCATTGCCATGGCCGGATCGTGATCTCCTTGCCAATGACCGGTACCTCATACCCACCACCCGGCGCCCTTTCACACTGGTGAAGACCAGCCGGGGCTGCCCTCATCAATGCAGCTTCTGTACTGCCGCTACCTTCTTCGGCTCACGCTGGCGCAGCCGGAACCCGCGAGAGGTCTATGATGAAATGTGCCTGGTGCATGACCGCTATGGGATAAGGGACATTGTTCTGCATGCCGACACCTTCAATCATGACCGGGATACCTGCATGGAACTGCTGGATCTCATACGCACCGGTTCACGGCAGTTCCGCTGGATGAGCAACACCAGGGTAGACACCCTGGATGAAACAATGGTGCGCGCCATGAAGGACTCCGGGTGCTGGCTGGTCACCATGGGAGTGGAATCCGGTGATGATGCCATCCTCCTGCATAACGGCAAACGAGCCACCAGCCTGCAAGCAAGGACCGCAATCGCATTGCTGAAACGACACGGGATCAGGGTGATCGCCTATTTCTTGCTCGGTCTCCCGGGAGAGACCAGGGAAACGGCGGAAAAAACGATGCGATTCGCACTGGAGACAGAGCCGGATTATGCGCATTTCTACGTGGTGACGCCGTTCCCTGGTACGGTGCTCTTCAGCCGCGCCGCCGCCGCCGGCTGGTTGACCTCACGCGATTGGCGCCGTTACTACCATGGCGTGAGTGATGTGCTGTCCTATCCCCACCTCTCGGCACGCGACCTCACCGGTCTTTCCCGCCGATACTACCGGAAATTCTACTTCCGGCCCTCGAGAATCCTCAATGAAATCCACGGCATCGATGATCCGCGCCAGATGCGGGGATATCTGTCGACACTGAAACACATGGTCCGGGTATGGCTCATCCGCTAGGAAGTCATCGCCCTGAATCCATCTTTTTTGGCATCGCTGCCTCATGACGATGTCTTCCGATGCGGTTTCCGGAAGTAAGCCGGAGAGAGCGGCGGGATCCCGGAGATTGGTCGGAAGCCGGGAACCACTCAATCGAACGAGACGGCAAGCTTGAAACTGAGTCCCCCCGTGCCGCCGTCGCTGTCCATCATGCCGGCCACATCGCCGGTCAACCATTTGAGCCGGAAGCCGAGGCCCGCGGTCACTACATACCGATCATCCCGGCGTTCACCCATTCGTTGGTAGAAGCCGGCTCGGATCGCCAATCCACGTTCCCCGCCGAACCATTTCTCCATCCCCCAGGCCAACTGCCTTTCCTGCTCACCGGACAGGTGATCGCGGTTGGCGGTCAGATCGTAATCGACAGCCAGCCGGAGAGCGGTGCCCAGCATGGTGGTATACCCCAGCCGGTAAGCGGCTTTCACTCGGAAGTCCTCGCCCTCGTCCCGTTCGAGACGGTAACCGGTCACGTCATGAACCGCCAGGCTCACCCTGCCACCCCCGGTTATCGCCGAGACACTCAAATCCCAACTGAAGGCGGAATGATCCTCCCTGTTTCGATGGGTCATATCCAGCAGTTCCCGGCCCTCGAGTCCTGGGGTGATGTCCCACAGGGAAATGTTGTCGTAGAAAGTTTGCGCCTGAATGTACTTCAGGTTTATGCCCACCAACATGCCGGAGCCCTCGCTGAAGTGCGAATAGGAAGTGATGAACTCGGTGCGATCCAGCCCGGCGAAGATCAAACCCGACTCATTATCAAGAATCGACGGATCATCCGGCTCTGCACCCGTCACATTTTCCATGTCCATGGCGGAAATGACCCGGTACCGGTCACGCTGCAGGATCATAATGCCGAACTTCCCGTGCTGCACCGCGAAACCCCGCACGGTCTGTTCGTCAATCCCCGTGCCGTATCGACGCAATTCATCGAGATAGTCCACCAGTTGCGCTTCCCGGATCGGATCACTTGCCGCCTCGGCCGGTGTGATGGACCGGGCCAGCGAAAACGCATCGATAAAGTTTTCTTTTTCCTGGTCACCATCCCCGGCAAACCAGGCGATGTCCCATTTGTTGTTGAGAACCACGACCGATGTGTTCCAGTACAGCGCGGTGGGATCATCGGCCAGGGCGGTGTACGCTCCTCCCATACCCAGCGCTCGTGGTCCCAACAGGACGGTGAATCCCTCTGCGCCGGTGATGCCGGTCAGCAACCACCACGAACACACCACCATGACCATGGTGCCGATAATTCGTGTTACTGCCGTCGAACGAAACCGGAACTTTCCGGCGTTGCCTGCGTGCCTGTTCAGTATGCAATCCATTTCTCAGCTCCTCAGTCCAAGCCGCAAGCGTATCACCAGACCGAGAGCCTCCGTGATGATGTTGCGGTTCAATTTCGATTGCCCCCGCTGGCGATCCACGAAAATGATCGGTATCTCGCGGATGGTATAGCCTTTCTTCTGCACGAGGAATTTGAGTTCAATCTGGAAAGAGTAGCCCTCAGACCTCATGGTATCCAGCGAGACATGTTCCAGCACATGGCGCCGGAGGCAGGTGTAGCCGGTGGTGATGTCGGTGAGGCGGACGCCGGTCACGAACCGGGCGTATCGATTGGCGAAGTGACTCAGGAGCAGCCGCCAGAGCGGCCAATTCACCACGCTGACTCCATTCAGATAGCGGGAGCCGACCACCATGTCAGCGCCTCTGATGGCATTCATGAAGACGGGCAAAACATCGGGATCGTGTGACAGATCGGCATCCATCTGAAAAACCGGATCATACCCGGTCTCCAGAACGAATCGAAATCCCCGAATATATGCGGAGCCCAGCCCCAGTTTTGCCGGCCGCTGGATAACATGGATCCGATCGGGATGCACCCGGCGCCACTCGTTCACCACGTCCAGTGTCCCATCCTCGGAACTGTCATCGATGATCAGCACGGAGAATCGTTCGGAGTGCGCCATCACTCTTTTCAGGAGAATCCCGATGTTATCCTTCTCATTGTATGTAGGGACGATTATGAGAGGCTTCATGCCAACCTGTTCCATGTGGGAATCCGGCACTGGAATCGCGGAACCGTTCCCCGACCAACCCGACTGACCGCTGATTGCGTGATCACTCCGGCG
>JAFGDC010000113.1 GCA_016932295.1 candidate division CSSED10-310 bacterium | reverse complement strand
CGCGCTTTCGACGCGGGTGCACTGTGAAAACCTCGTGGATGTGGTGGCGGCGCTCACCGGTGAACGCTGTGAAGCGGTCGCTGACATGCTTATGGGGGTGGTTCGCGACCGGGTGCGTCATGAGTTGGTCAGCCGTGCCGCCGGCGACCTGGGCGCCAAGTCGGTACGGCTGTCGCCGTTGCCCGGGGTTGCGGCCGCATCGTTTCCGGGCGCCGGGGCATGGCAATTGACGGTGGTGTGCACGCTCCGGGATCTCGACAAGGGGACGGGGCTGCACTACACTGCCACCGACGAGGAGCGGATCGCGCCGGCGGCGGGTTTGGCGGATGCGATCGGCACGGCACTCGCAGAGGCTGGTCCACTGCTGGCGGCCCAGGGCATGACCATTATCCGCCGCGGTGTTGGTGAACCCCGCATTGCCGTGGAACAGGCGGAAGTGACCGCGGTGCTGCGTGGCATCCTGGAATATCTCGCTCGACATGCACCTGCAAAGACCGCCATCGATTTGCTTCTCGATGCGACCAACGGCAAGGCAAAGGTGATCGTGACCGCGCCGGGGTTCGGTTTGCCGCAGGGAGTTGCCCACAAGCTTCTCCATGACGCCCCAGCCGGTTCCGGTCGTGGTCCCGGCATTGGCCGGCTGATCGAGAGGGAAGGAGGCAGCCTGGAGGTGGAGAGCGGGATGGAACGCGGCCTGCGTGTCGCACTCACGTGGGAGTCTTTGAGCGCGCTCGATCAGCGGCAAACGCGACAATGACGTTCGGCGGCCTGCCCGTCTTCCCGGAAAGCGGTCTTTCCAACTCGGTTCTACCCCCGGTCTACATCGGTCTCGGCCTCGCCGCCCTCATGACGGAAACCCTTGGTTGGCCGTTCCTCAGCCTGATGGTCCCCGGCTATCTGGCCCCTATCCTGCTCATCAAGCCGATCAGCGGGATCGTCATAATCATCGAAGCATTTCTCGCCTATCTCCTGATGCGCCTCTTTTCCGACGGCCTTTCCCGGCTCGGTCTGTGGAATCGTTTCTTCGGCACCGATGCATTCTACATGCTGCTCCTCATCAGCATCCTGGTCAAATCGCTCCTGGAAGGGTATGCAGTCCCCGCGTTCGGTCCCTGGCTCAACTCTGTTTTGCCCTTCGCCCTCGATTATCGCAACGAGTTGCACGGGATCGGCCTGGTGGTGGTTCCCCTGCTTGCCAACCTGTTGTGGCGCTACGGTCTGAAGCGGGGCCTGGTGTCCGCCGGTCTCACCGTCGGCCTCACCTACCTCGTCACCCGCTACCTGCTGATTCCATACACTAACTACAAGGTCAGCTCCTTCGAGTTGATGTATGAAAAAATCGCCATCGATTTCATGGAGAGCCCGAAATTCTACATCATTCTCCTGGTCGGCGCGGGACTGGCCACATTGAACCGCGACCGCTTCGGCTGGACCACTCATGGAATCCTCATCCCAGCCCTGCTGGGCATAGCCTGGTTCACTCCCGTTCGTGTCTTCACCACATTCGTCGAGGCCGGCATTATATGCCTGCTGAGCCGGCGCCTGCTCAAGAGCCGGTTCATGGGAGACCGCACCATCGAAGGGCCGCGCAAGGTGCTGTTGCTATTCAGCATAGGATTCATGCTGAAGATGTGCATCGGTTTCGTGGTGGCCAACTGGTACCCCGGCTTCAAGGCGACCGACATCTATGGATTCGCCTACCTGCTGCCGACACTGATGGCCATTGAAATGTTTCCCGATGGTCGTTTCTGGAAAGCATCCCGCCTGATCCTGCAGAGTTCGCTGGCGGCCGCGTTTTTCGGTGTCCTGGTGGGTTTCGCCGTGTCGGCATGGACTCCGGGGCCGCCACGCACTGTGCCGGATTCGGCGGTTCGCCCGCCGGTGCGCGAGACCGGTGACCTGTTGCGCCGTGGATTGCTCGAAAAGGCGCGGCTTCTGCCCGAGAAGTCCGCCGGGCAGTACGATTCGCTCTATACCACGGAATGGAATCGTTTCCAGGAGGGCTTCACCGCAATCCGCCGGTTCCAGGATCAACCGGAGCGGCGGGAGCTGCTGAGCGCCGCCGAACAGGTCATCACGCCCATGGGATATGAACTCAGGATATTTCATGACCTTCCCTGGGATCGTGAATATCTTCTTCTGCACGAACGCGGGGAGACCAGCGGCGAGCTGCATGGCTGGGGAATGTACCTGTTCGATCCGGCACCGGAGACAGATCTGGTCATCGAGGTGCCGCGTCCTCTCGCCGAGGAGGGTTCCCTGGAGGCGGGGCTCGCGTTGTTCATGCAGTTGCGGGCGCGTGCGTTGTTCATCGCCGGCTGTTACAACAACAGCAGCCTGGATCGCGGCGATGTGCTGTATCATCGCCGCAATGTGTTCAACGTGGCGCACCATGTCTTCTGCGGCGCCAACGTGGTGCAGGTCAGGAGCGGGCGCGGCGCGGCACGGCTCTTCATCGAGCGGGATCCCGGCGGGGATCTGCAACCCCGATCGTTCGTTCCCTACCTGCCGGAGTTGGCGGTTTCATGGGAGCGTCTCGAGGATGGCAATGTGCTGCGACAAAATACCCGCCGCGGTTTCGCCACGCTCCGTCTCAACCGCCGGGATGGTGAGCGCCTGGTAACCATCCTGTCCAACCGGCCATTGCCCATGTTGAACCGTGAACAGGGCTCGCTGCTGGAGAGGATCATGCTCACACATGGCCGGGATCTGATCACCGGCGACCAGGTGGAGCGCTATCGCGCCCCTACCCTGCTGGAGCTTGTCCACCTCGACAGGGAGGTGTTCACGCCCCTGGCACACAGTCCGTTCCGTCCGCCCAGGGACAACCCCGCGCGCCTGCGCCGTGCGGCGCTGGCCGCCTTTGTGCTGGATCTTCGCGTGACCAGGTTCGAGGATCTCTATTCCGGTCTCTACCATACGATAGTCGAACGGACCGACGGCGGTCCTTACTGGGGAACCTACATCTTTCGAGACAGCGATGCCGCCCGGGTGATGGTGGAGGCGCCCAATCCGATGACCGAGTTCAATACGGCCCGGTTCGCGTTCGAAGCCTTCTCCCGCCTTCGGGCCGGAGTGTTGTTCCTGAGCGGCATGAGCGCCAGGCCCGGCACAGATGATCCCGATGTGACCGACCCGGATTCCTTGCACACCGTGTTTCAGTTGGTTCACCAGGTGACCCAGCGGGAGAATGTCGCGTCCGCTCCCCTCCTGGCTCTCCAGGTCCGTGGTTTCAGTCCCGGTCCCGGTGAAATCCTGCCCGCGGCGGTGGTGAGCAGTGGCTATGAACAGCCGGGTGGGGGCGGCGGGGACGCGGCCGTGGAGACATTGGAAACGATGATGCGCGATGCCGGCATCGATGTCCGGGTATTCGACGGGAGCCTTGAATTGGTGCGTTTCGGTGGACATGACAATGCCCAGATGGCCTATACTGAAGCCTTCAACGTGGGTTCATTCGCCACCTTGTGGTTGTCCTCCGATCTGCGCGCGCTGTTTCCCGCCGCCACCGGCCTGGATGCGTTGCCCGAGCTGGCCGCGGCGCTTGACCTGCCATTCACCCGCGATGCGCTGTTCCTCTTCCTGCTGCGGCGGTTGACCGCGCCGGCGCCGCCGGATGTTGAGGATGCAGCGGTGTATGTGGACGGTTTCATCACCACTGGTAACATCGCATACCTGGCGCGTCTGATTACCTTTGCAGCCAACCGGGGCAACGCGATGGAACTGTTGAGGGAGCCTTCGCGAATGACCGATTTCGTGGTGTTACGCACATCCGAGGAGGGCGCCGTGACAGCGGTGTTCGCGCTGCAACCGCTTAACAACCGGATTATCGTCGGTCCTTCGCCGGCGGCGATGGCGGTTTCGCTCGAACCAATGCTGAATGATTTTCTCGACGGGCACGCCGCCCTGTTGCGCTTCGAGTAACACTATGAACCAGTGGAACTCACATCGAATGGCTCTGCACTGGTGGCTGCCGATGATCATTGGCTTCTGCATCGCGCGGCCGGCGGCGGCTGAGCCGAATGAACATCTGACCGCGTTACTGGAGCAGTCGGATCGGGAACTGGTTTACGAAATCCGATCCGATTTCCCGCTTAAGATCCGGATAGAGCCCCAGGATACCCACCTGAAGATTCTTTCGTATCTGAACATCGACACCTTGACGGCTGCTGATTCAGAACAGGAGTTCGTCTACAGGCTCGGAGTGGAATTCATCGACGAGGGGGGCCACTCGATCCAGGAGACGAGTGCCTGGGAACGGACCAGGCGCAGTTCGGTGGAGCGGGACGGCCGCCGGCTGGTGCGCTTCTTCTACCTGAACGGAGGGGAAGCGCCGGCGGACGGCAGGGTGAGTTATTTTCAACCGCCGCGGCTCGACGAAGGCGGTTTCATGTCGATTCGCCTGCTCGAACCGGCCGGACACAGCGCCTCGGTCCAGGTGTTCAGGAGCCTGGTGCGTGATGCCGACATCGATGAACGGCGCTGGAGCGGCCTGCGCCCGGATATCCGCGCCAACCTGTTGGATCGTAATCTGTACGATGCGGACAATCTGAGTCACATTGAAAAAATCCTGGCCTTGACGCGACGCTGGATCAAGCTGCCGGCCCAGGGCCGCATGGGTGTGGATTACAAGACCAGGGAGCTGTTTTCCACCGGTCTGCGGCTGGAGCGCCCCAGGGAGGAAGCCCCGGAACACGATTTGGTCTTGCCCGGTGTACCGTACGTCGTAACGGTGCGGGGACCGGGTGTGCTTGACATCAGCCTGGAGCCTCAAGCCGGCCCCGGCGATGCGGTCATCACGGTCAGTGGTCCCGGCTCGGCGGAGGAGCAGGTGAGGCGGCGGATACCCGGTCCCGTCTCGATGCGCCTGCCGGTGGATGACGGCCCCCGGCTGGTGCAGGTGGAAACCGACGAGCCGATG
>JAFGDC010000112.1 GCA_016932295.1 candidate division CSSED10-310 bacterium | reverse complement strand
GGTCAAGGTCACTCCCGCCCACGATCCCAATGATTTCGAGATGGGTAAAAAGCATGGTCTCGAGTTCATCACGGTGATGGATCCCGAAGGAAACATGAATGCGCACGCCGGCCCCTACCAGGGCATGGACCGCTTCCAATGCCGCCGGCAAGTCGTCGAAGACCTGCGGAAGGATGGTTTGATCGAGAAAATCGAACCCTATGGCTACGCCATCGGGCATTGCTACCGCTGCGATACGATAATCGAGCCCTATCTGTCGGAACAGTGGTTTGTGAAGATGAAGCCGCTGGCGGAACCCGCCATCGACGTTGTCAGGTCCGGCCGCGTCAGGTTTTTCCCCGAACGCTGGGAGAAGGTGTACCTGCACTGGATGGAAAATATCAGGGACTGGTGCATCTCCCGGCAACTGTGGTGGGGGCATCGCATCCCCGTCTGGACATGTGCGTCCTGCGGACACTTCGCCGCCTTCCGAGAGGAACCCTCGGTTTGCCCGGCCTGCGGCGGAAGCGTCATGAAACAGGAGGAGGATGTCCTGGATACCTGGTTCTCATCGTGGTTGTGGCCGTTTTCCACGCTTGGTTGGCCCGAGGATACTCCGGATCTCGGCTATTACTACCCTACCGATACCCTGGTGACGGCTCCGGAAATCATCTTCTTCTGGGTAGCCCGGATGATTATGGCCGGACTGGAATTCATGGGTGAAATCCCATTCAGCGAAGTCCACATTCATGGCATCGTGCGCGACGATATCGGCCGGAAAATGAGCAAATCCCTGGGTAATTCACCGGATCCGTTGGATCTTATCGCCGAGGTGGGTGCCGATGCCCTGCGGTTCGGGTTGATCATGATCGCGCCCCGCGGCCAGGATATCTTTTTCTCCACCAACTCACTGCTCACCGGACGGGCCTTCGCCAATAAATTATGGAACGCGGCGCGGTTTATACTCATGAATCTGGATGCCGAAGCGCAACCATATCCCCCGTTGGGCGATGCGAAGCTCTTAGCGGCGGACAGGTGGATACTGAACCGCCTGAATCAAACCATCTCGCAGGTGACCGACGGGTTACGCGAATACCGGTTGAACGATTCGGCGCGAGCCTTGTACACGTTTGTCTGGAGTGAATTCTGCGACTGGTACATCGAATTGGCCAAACCCGTCCTGCACGGAAAAATCCCTGGCTCCGCTGAAACGGTTCGAGCGGTTCTGGCACATGTCATGCAAACGACGGTGCGGCTGCTCCACCCGTTTATGCCGTTCATCACAGAGGAAATCTGGCACAACCTGCCGGGAACCGATGGAACCATCTGCCTGGCCGCCTGGCCTGAAGCGGTGGGAACAGACGGGGATGACAGGGAAGTGGCGGTGCTGATAAGTGTGATCGCAGCCATTCGCAACATCCGTGGCGAGATGAACGTTCGACCTGGCGCGGAACTCGATGTGTACGTGAGAGCCCCGGATGCGGTGACCACCGAGATCGTCACCCGGGGCGCGGACTACATCAGGGAACTGACCCGGGCTGCCAGGGTCGAATCCATCAACGCCCCCGATCGCACCAAACTGCTTGCCACCACTATCGTCGACGGCATCGAAGTCCATGTGGATCTGGCGGATTATGTGGATGTGGATGGTGAAATAAGTCGGCTTGACAAGGAAATCAAGAAAGCTGCGGTGGAACTCGAACGGGTTGAACGTAAGCTTGGTAATCCCTCATTCATCGAGAAAGCCCCGGCTGACGTGGTAGAGAAGAACCGGGTCATTCAGGATGAATATCGGACTACCCTGACCAAACTCCAGGCGGCGCGGAAGAAAATGACCGCGCTGCGGGAGGGACATGCGTGATTCAGGATAATCCACTGGTGCTCCGGCTCATCGATATAGCCATGGAAGAAGACCTTGGCCCCGGCGATCTCACATCTGAACTCCTGGTGCCACCGGAGCAGGAAGGCGCTGCCTGGATCGTCGCCCGACAGGACCTTGTGATCGCCGGTTTCCCCCTGGTGGAAATGGTCCTGCGCCGTGCCGGCACCGGGTTGCGACTCCAGTGCATGGTAGCCGAGGGGGCGGTGGCCGCCCCCGGGACGAGGCTGGCGCGCATTTCCGGTTCGGTCCTCCAGTTGCTGCGCATCGAGCGGGTGATGCTCAACTTTTTGCAGCGGTGCTGCGGCGTGGCGACCCTGACCCGCCGTTTCGTGGAATGCTGCTCCGGTTCCGCCGCCGTTCTGGATACGCGGAAAACCCTGCCTGGCTGGCGCGCCATCGACAAGTACGCGGTACAAGCAGGCGGTGGCCGGAATCACCGCATGGGGCTTTTCGACGGTATCATGATCAAGGACAACCACATCGCCGCCGCAGGCGGCATCGGGAATGCCCTGCGTATTATCAAGGCCAGGGCGCCGCATCTGGTACGCTGCGAGGTGGAGGCCGATACGCTGGCACAAGTGCGGGAGGCGGTGGCCGGTGGCGCCGATGTCATCCTGCTGGACAACATGACCGACGAACAGATTCAGGATGCCGTGACGATCATTGGTGGACGTTGCCTGGTGGAAGTCTCCGGTGGAATCGGGATGGAACGACTTCCCCGGCTTGCGACATTGGGTGTCGACATGATTTCGGCCGGAGCCATCACGCATCAGGCGCAGGCCGTGGATATCGGACTTGACTACGAATCCGGAGAACTCCCATGAAGGGTGAACATCTGCTGGCGGTGGACATCGGCAATTCACACATCGTCATAGGCATTTTCCAGAACGGTGTGCTGGCGGCCCGCTGGCGGCTGTCAACGGAACCGCTGCGCACGGCTGATGAATATGCGGTCCAACTCTCCTCACTCTGCGCCATAGGGAAACTCGTCTGGACCGACCTTGGCAGCGTGATCGTATGTTCGGTGGTACCCCCGGCGCTCCCCCAGTTCATCACCATGTGCCGCGCCCACCTTGGAGTGGAACCTTATGTGGTGGAACCGGTCAAGGATGCCGTCATGCCGATTCTGTACACCAATCCAGCCGAGGTCGGCAGTGATCGGATCGTCAATGCCTATGCTGGTATAAAGGAGTACGGCGCTCCCCTGATCATAGTTGATTTCGGTACTGCCACGACCTTCTGCGCCATATCACCCGCCGGAGAATACCTTGGCGGTGTCATCGTGCCGGGCCTTCAGATTTCTGCCAACGCCATGTTTCAGAGGACCGCCAAACTACCCAGGGTGCATCCCGCAAAGACTGAGAAAGTCATTGGCAGGACGACGGTTGAGAGCATGGAATCCGGCCTGTTTTACGGTTACCTGGACTTGGTCGATGGATTGCTGCGCCGTATAAAACACGAAATGTCGGCAACCTTCGCGGCGCCACGGACTCCCCGGGTGATTGCC
>JAFGDC010000111.1 GCA_016932295.1 candidate division CSSED10-310 bacterium | reverse complement strand
CAGCGGCGACGCTGCCACCTGGGCAGACTAATCGCCTGCTGAGGTTTTTGAATCCATAGGAAGCGCGACCTGGGGGGCCGCTGGGGTGCTGGCGGCTCTCCTGCCAGGGAGGCGAAACCACAAGGCGTGAGTTCAATTAATGAACGAGCAACAACAAGAGACTTGGAGGTAAGTAATGAGCACTACAACGTCTGCAGTTCGGTCACACGCCGAAGCAGTGCAGGTGTCCAGGACGGTTGACTACCTGGGCCTGTTTATCCTGTTCTTCGTATTGACCGGTTCCTACCACATTCACGGCATGCTGACCATGGGCGACTGGGACTTCTGGTCCGACTGGAAAGACCGTCGTCTGTGGGTGACTGTCTACCCGATCGTCATGATCACCTTCCCGGCCGCGGTGCAAGCGGTGATTTGGGAACGTCTGCGTCTGCCTTTCGGGGCCACCATTTCCATTCTGGGCATCCTGTTTGGGGAATGGATCAACCGCTACTTCAACTTCTGGGGATGGACCTACTTCCCGATCAACTTCGTCTTCCCGACGGCGGCGGTCCACATGGCCATCTTCCTGGACGTGGTTCTGATGCTGTCCAGCAGCTTCCTGTTCACGGCCGTGATTGGCGGCTTGGGCTGGGGTCTGTTGATGTACCCGGGCAACTGGCCGGTGATCGCGCCGCTGCACGTGCCTGTGGAATACAACGGCATGCTGATGTCCGTGGCCGACATCCAAGGCTACCATTACGTTCGTACGGGTACGCCCGAATACATCCGGATGGTTGAAAAAGGCACCCTGCGTACCTTCGGTAAAGACGTGGCGCCGGTATCCGCGTTCTTCTCCGGCTTCATGTCCATCCTGATCTACTTCATGTGGCACTTTGTGGGCCGTTGGTTCGGCACTGTGAAATTCGTCAAGAAGACCTGATGAATAATTTGACGAACGACACACGAGACAACAATTGAGGAGGAAATCGATGAAAACGATAAGAGACAGGATCGCGCGCTGGTCGCTGGTTGGTCTGTTGATGACCCTGGCGGCGGCGATGATGTACACCCCGACGGCCTCGGCCCACGGTGAAAAATCCCAGGCAGCCTTCCTGCGGATGCGGACCATTCACTTCTTCGACCTGAACTGGTCCACGGACATGCTCAACATCAACGAAGAGATGGAAATCTCGGGCAAGATCCACATTTTCGAAGGCTGGCCGGACTCGGTGGATCCCCCGTCCGTCTCCTTCCTGAACATCGGCATTCCGGGCCCGGTGTTGATTCGTAAAGAATCCTACATCGGCGACCAATTTGTGCCGCGTTCGGTGGAACTGAACTTGGGCGACACCTACAGCTTCCGCGTGGTGCTGAAAGCACGTCGTCCTGGGGAATGGCACGTTCACCCCATGGTCAACGTCGAAGGCGGTGGTCCGATCATCGGCCCGGGTAAATGGGTCACCATCAACGGCTCCATGAGCGACTTCAAAAACCCGGTGACCACCCTGACCGGCCAAACCGTGGACCTGGAAGGCTACAACGAAGGCAACGTTTGGTTCTGGCACGTTCTGTGGTATGCCTTGGGCGTTGCCTGGATCCTGTACTTCGTGCGCAACCCGGTCTTCATTCCGCGCATGTTGATGGTCAATGCGGGCCGTGGTGACGAACTGGTCACTCCGCTGGACAAAAAGGTTGGCATGCTGTTTGGTGCGGCCACGATCCTGCTGGTGATCTTCGGTTACAGCAGCGCGCAAAGCAAATACCCGGTGACCATTCCGCTGCAAGCGGGTACCATGCGTGGTATTAAGGCGCTGGAAATGCCGGAATCGCAAATGGCGGTTCACGTGGACGAAGCCACCTATCGCGTGCCGGGTCGCGCCATGCGGATGGTTCTGACCGTGACCAACAACAGCGACCGTCCGGTTCAGCTGTGCGAATTCAACACCGCTTCGGTTCGCTTCATGAACCCGGCTGTGTGTGAAGACGACACCGGCTATCCGGAAGACCTGCTGGCGGAAGAAGGCCTGAACGTCGACGGTGGAGCGATTGGTCCGGGTGAAACCAAGACCATCAACGTCACCGCCTCTGACGCGGCCTGGGAAGTGTATCGTCTGTCGGACATCATCTACGATCCGGATAGCCGGATGGGTGGCATGCTGATGTTCTACGACGATGCCGGCAACCGTCAAATCGTGACCATCGACGCACCGCTGATCCCGACCTTCATGTAAGGTCCGGACCGCGACTGCGGTCACATATAACAACAATAACGACTGACCTATTTAAAGCCCCCTCATTGAGGGGGCTTTTTTAATGGCGATGGATGAATGCAAAGAGGTTGTTTGCAAAGCTTCTCTGATGGCTTGATCCCGTCCCCGGGGGCTCGAATCGAGACTCGCCGGGTCGCGAAAGCACTCCAGGCACCCCCTATAAAGCCGGATCAACTTCGGGGTAACTTTGTAAACAGCCTCTAAACACGCCTGGATGGGCAAATTCGAACTACTGCAAGGAGAAGTGCAGCCGCCGGCGGGTTTGACCGCGGCATACCGGGCAAGTGTTGCGTTTTGCTGTAAAAGCTACCGCTGGAGGCGCCCGACGAGCCTTTGCTGTATCGCTTGCAAAACATGGGCTCTGCTGCGGCAGCGTTTCAAGAGGGGTTGGCCGCTTTGATGGATTGGGCGGGGGAGCGAATGAAACCGCTATAGCGATTCTGGAGCGTGAATGTCCGAAGCAAACAACAGGATAGATCTAGGGAGATCGCTCGAGCACCACATGGATACTCGGGGGAAAGGGGATGGCGTTGGCGGAAGCCCGCCCGGCGTGTTTCTAACGCGCCGGGCGGAGCAGGGGAAAGGAGTTGGCTAATCGGCCGATGAGATGCGTTTGTCGGCGATTTGAATGAATTTCTTTAGGTCGCCTTGGACGGTTTTACGCGGAACGATCAGCGCCATGTCGATATCCAGATAAATGAAGATGTAACGCTTGAGCGCCTCGATACGGACGATATCCCGCCAGGGAATCCGATTTTCTTCTCCTTCGCCGATTTCCACCAATGCCTGGGGTTCCAGGCGGAGCCGGCGTTTTCCCAGTAACTGTTGTTTATCCGATTCGCTGTACAATTTCAAGGTTTTGCGGCGGATGTTATATTTGATGATCAAAGGCGACAGGTAATGCCAAGCCACGGCGACCACGGCGATGCCGATGGCGCTCAAGGTGTTGGCATAGAAGAAGCCGACGACGAACGCCAGGAAGGCGAGGACGGCGGGAAAAGTGATTTGATGGCGGCGCAGGATTTTTTGATAGTCCTCCTTCTCCTGAATCTGATGTTCGGTGAAGGCGGTGAGGTCCCGTTGCCGCAGTTCGTATTCGATTTCTAACATATTTGGAGATATTCCGTATTTTTATGATAGGGCCAAACCGTTTTATTGTAACCGATCGGGAAAATCTTGCGTTTCCAGACCGCGGTGAAATATGCAATTGATGATTACAGTCCTCGAGCCCACCGGTATCCGCCTGTTTGAGCGGATGCTCGCCGGGATTCAGGAAAACGCCTGTTATGTGCTGGAAAGCCGGATGAGCCGTCTGGGCGATGGCTGCGCGTGTTATTTTTTGGTGGAAGGCAACTGGAATCATATCGCCCGTTTGGAGAGTGTCCTGAGCGGACTTCAACCGCAGGCCCATCTGTTTTTCAATCGGGTTCCCGACAGCGCCGCGGAAAAAAAATCGGGCGAATTGCTCTACGTGGCGGACCTGGTGGTCCGGGACAATTACGAGGTCCTGAACGACGTCGCCCGATTCTTTACCCTCCAGGGGGTCGTTCTCCAGGATCTGCGCTCCAGTCGCTACGAGGTCCCCTACGTGGATGGATCGGTATGCACGATGCATTTGCTGTTGCGGATTCCCGAGGGCATCTCCATGCTTTCCCTGCGCGACGAATTTCTGGATTTCTGCGAACAAATGTCAGTGGATGCCATTTTGGAACCGATCAAGCCTGTCTATTGAAGGAGGAGTTGTGAGCGAAGCCCAAGCCATTCAGCCGGGACAACCGGTGCCGGAGTTCGAATCCCCCGCCACGGGAGATCGGACGGTCAAACTATCCGATCTTTTGGGGCAATACGTGGTTTTGTACTTTTATCCCAAGGATCATACCCCCGGGTGCACCACCGAAGGACGCGCCTTTCGGGATTTATACCCCGAATTTCAACGCCTCAACGCGGAAATCTTCGGCGTTTCCCGCGACAGCCTCAAGACCCATGCAAATTTCAAAGCCCGCCAGGAGCTCCCCTTCGATCTGATTTCCGACAAAGAAGAAACCCTCTGCCGCTTGTTCGGCGTGCTCAAGCAGAAAAAAATGTTCGGCCGCGAAGTCTTCGGGATCGAACGCAGTACTTTTCTGATCGATCCCGAAGGCCGGTTGCTGGCAGAGTGGCGGAAAGTGAAAGTCAAAGGCCACGCAGAAGCGGTGCTGGAGACGCTCAAGGAGTCGCAGTCCGGTTGAGGTCGCCGGAATCGCTCTCGGGCGCTTTTTTAGGCTTTCGGGTCTTTTCCAGGCTTCCGTAGCGATTGTTTCGGGGCCAGGCGCTGAGCACCGCTTCCACCAGGGTCGCCAAGGGGATGGCGAAGAACACGCCCCAAAAACCCCAGAACCCGCCGAAGAAAAGAATCGCCACGATGATGGCGACGGGATGCAGATTGACCACCTCGGCGAACAGAATCGGCACCAATACCATGGCGTCCAAGGCCTGGAGCACGAAATAGGCGATGGTGATGTACCAGAAGGGGGTGGTCAGGTTCCATTGGAAATAGGCGACCACCAAAATGGGAAAGGTCACCACCGTGGCGCCGATGTAGGGAATGATCACCGACAATCCCACCAGCACCGACAAAAGGAGGGCGTATTTGAGCCCCAGCAGGGAAAAGGTGAGATAGCTGGCGCCGAAGACGATCAGGATTTCGATGGCCTTGCCGCGGATGTAATTGCCGATCTGTACATCCACGTTTCGCCAAACCTGGGCGGTCAAGTGGATGTCCTTGGGCAGGAATTGCTGCAGCCAGGTTTGGATTTTGGTCTTGTCCTTGAGAAAGAAGAACACCAGGACCGGCACCAAAATCACGTACACGATGATCGAGATGACGTTGACCAGGGAAGCATAGGAATAGGTCACCAAGGTCTGTCCCATGGTGATCAACTCCCGACGCACGGCGGCGATCATTTGATCGACCTGACCCTGATTGATGAATTCCGGATAACGTTCCGGCAACCGGTTGAGCAAGGCCAAGCCCTGGGTCACCATGGCGGGCAGTTGCTGGACCAGCTGGGCCAATTGCTGAT
>JAFGDC010000004.1 GCA_016932295.1 candidate division CSSED10-310 bacterium | reverse complement strand
TGCCGTGGACGATTGGAAGCCAACGCACCACGACGATCATTACAAGATTCCGGGTACGACCCCATTGGGAAAGAGCGCCTCGCCTGGTTTCCGTGGAAGATTGGAAGCCAACGCACTGCGACGAAGATTGCAAGATTCCGGGTACGACCCCCATTGAGAGTGCCTCGCCTGGTTGCTGTGAAACATTGAAAGCCAACGCATCACGACGATCATTACAAGATTCCGGGTACGACCCCATTGGGAAAGAGTGCCTCGCCTGGTTGCCGTGGAAGATTGGAAGCCAACGCACCGCGACGATCATTACAAGATTCCGGGTACGACCCCCATTGAGAGCACCTCGCCTGGTTACCGTGGAAGATTGGAAGCCAACGCACCGCGACGATCATTACAAGATTCCGGGTACGACCCCCATTGAGAGCGCCTCGCCTGGCTGCCGTGGAAGATTGGAAGCCAACGCACCGCGACGAAGATTACAAGATTCCGGGTACGACCCCATTGGAAAAAATTCCGCCTGGTTCCTGTAGCAGACTGTGAGCCATACGCACTGCATCTGTGTTCACAGGGCGACACAGTGTCTTTCAAACTCATCCCGGCACTACCACCGGCAGACAGCGTCCGAGCCGGAATCCTTATATCGAAACGAAAGTCCTCTCGGACCTTCCTTGACACTGCCCATTACCCCTGAGTATCGTCATGAATGACCGGTGACGATGCGGGAAGCTCGGTGCGAAACCGACGCGGGCCCGCCGCCGTAAACGGGGACGAAAACGGCCGTAACCACTGTCCACTGCGGATGGGAAGGGGCCGCGAGTAGATCGATCCGTGAGCCGGAACACCGCTCGTCACCGGGCGTAGTGCTCTGCGTGGAGGGAGCGGCGCGTCCCGCCGGCGTGTCTCCCCCGCCACTGGAAGGGAGACCGCATGACAGTGTCGCTGGAAACGGCGCCAATCAGCCCGACGCGCGCCGCGACGTCGATCGTCACCATCCTGATCGTGCTCGCCGGACTTGTGCCGACGATTGAATCCAATGCCGCTCCATCCTCCCTGCGCATCGTCTCGCAAGTACCCAGCCTCACCGAAATTCTCTATGCCATGGGTGCCGATGACCTGTTGGCCGGCGTCACGGATTTTTGCCTGTATCCGCCGGCGGCGAAAGACAAACCATCTATCGGCGGGATCATCAATCCGGACCTGGAACGGCTGTTGGCCCTGCGCCCCGACCTGGTGCTCCTGCAGGACACCCAGCGGGCTTTTGTGGAGAAGTACGAGAAGCTCGGATTGCGCACCCTGGTGGTGAAAGCCGACTCGGTCAGGGACGTGCTGGATTCCATTCTCCTCATCGGTCGCGCAGTGGATCGGGAAGCAGCGGCGCGACGGCTGCATGACAGCCTGCAGGAAAAACTGGCGCGGCTTCGCCGCCGCACGGAACATCTGGTACAACCGAGTGTCCTCGTGGTCATCGGCCATGAGCCTGGTTCATTGAGGGAGTTGTATGCCGCGGCCGGCGGTTCGTACCATGACGAGCTGCTGACGCTGGCCGGCGGTCGCAACTGCCTGGCGTCGGGTCCAATGCTCTATGCCAAGATCTCCAAGGAGGAAATCCTGATGCGTTCACCCCAGGTCATCGTGGTGTTGAGCGCCGTGCCGTCTACGCTGGATGCCGCAAGGGAGGAACGGGCGCTCTGGGCGGGGCTGCCGTACCTGGATGCGGTCAAGCGCAACCGGGTCCACCTGCTTGGCGGCGGCTACATGCTGGTTCCCGGTCCCCGTCTGACCGATCTGGCCGGGGACCTGTTTCAGGTACTCCATCCCGAGGCGGAGGAGCCTGCCGCCGGAGGGGCGCGCGATGAGTGACAATGCCATCATCCGGGGGGCGGCGCTGAGGTTCAACTACGGCCGCCGCGAAGTGCTGCGGGGGATCGACCTGCGCATCGGGGCGGGTGAATTCACCGGCATCATAGGCCCGAATGGTTCAGGGAAATCGACACTGGTGAAGATCCTGACAGGATTCGAACGGCCCTCGTCCGGTTCGGTGTCGATAGACAACCGAGACATCCGTTCGGTGTCCCGGCGGGCGGCGGCGCGGTTGACGGCCCTGGTGCCGCAATCGACGGCTTTTTACTTTCCCTACACGGTGCACGAATTCGTCATGATGGGCCGGCACCCTTACACCGGCCTGGCGGGAATCATGACCCCGGACGATGAAGCCGCGGTCAGACGGGCCATGGATGAAACCCATACCTGGGAACTGCGGGATCGTTCAGTGCTCGCGCTGTCCGGCGGCGAACAGCAGCGGGCGGTGCTGGCCGCCGCGCTGGCCCAGGAAACGAAAATCCTCTTCCTGGACGAACCCACCGCCTCGCTGGACATGTTTCACCAGGTGGAAATCTATCAGACACTGCGACGGTTGAACCGGGAGCGCGGCCTGACGGTGGCCGCCGTCACCCATGATTTGAACCTGGGTGCCATGTTCTGCCGGAGGTTGATTCTTCTGGTGGACGGCCGCATAGCGGCGGACGGCCCACCCGCCGCCATCCTCACCCCTGAAATAATCGCTCGCCACTACGGCGTGAGAGTCCAGGCAGGTATCAACGCCGCCACGGGCGTACCCTTCGTGGTTCCTCTCGGAGAACGGGCGCAATGACCACGCTGCGCGGCTACCTGTTCAGAGTGGGACCCTTCGTCCTGTTCCTGCTGCTGGTTATGGCGATCTGCCCCGCCATCGGCTCGGTGCGAATCCATCTGGGTGATGCGCTGCGACACGTGCATTCACCGGAGCAGAGCCTCGATGCCAGCATCCTGTTCGGCACGCGATTGCCCCGTATCCTGCTGGCGGCGCTCACCGGCGCCGCGCTGGCGGTCGCGGGCGCCGGGTTTCAGGCCCTGTTGCGCAATCCCCTGGCCACTCCCTACACCCTCGGCGTCTCCAGCGGCGGCGCGCTGGGCGCGGTCATCGCCATCAAGCTGGGCCTCGATATACATCTCCTCGGATTGTCCGCCACCTCGATTTTCGCCTT
>JAFGDC010000110.1 GCA_016932295.1 candidate division CSSED10-310 bacterium | reverse complement strand
GACACACAGCGTTCAAAACGGACCGCACGGCGCCGCCGTGCCCTGGTGTAGGAGCCGCCGGCTCCATTATGGTGAGTGGATAGTCGGAAATTTCAGGTTGGCCACGGGACACACAGCGTGCAACGCTGTGCGACCAAGGCGAGGCAGCGCCTCGCGGTCCGGGTGGGCGGCAGCGCCTCGCGGTCCGGTAGGGCGGTTTCCACGTGGAACGTACCGGCGGACGACCGGCAATGCGATCAGATGAACAGGAACGCCGCCGATTCCAGCGGTGTCACCAGGGTGCCGCTCTCCGCATCCACCAGGATTCCATAGAATACATACGGACCACCAGGCTCCAGGTCTTCCGGCAGCGTCACATCCAGCAGCAGCTCGCGCATATGGGAGTGACCGCTCATGGTTTTCCTGGTGGCGTACGGCACCTCGGTCCAGGCTGGGTGGAAGAAATATGCGCCCGACGCTTCGAGGCATATCCACTGATCGAATTCGATTTCAGCGCCGCCGTTGGATATGGAGAGTTCCAGCAGCAACCGGTCGCCACCGGACAGAAACGAATCGCTCAAATTCAGGGACAGTGTGCACTCTCCGGATGGCGGCCAGGTGGGCGACGGCGGCGGGTTGGTGGGCACCGGCGTCGTGCTGGCGGGAGTGGCTGAAGGTCCCGGCGACGCCGTCTCCCAGGGAGTCGGCATTGGTGTGTTGGTGGGGGGGCAGGTGGGTGTGCAGGTGAGCACGCCGGAACAGGCGGCTTCCATGGTGTTTCCATAGGCGCCCATGTTGACGCGGCAGCCATGAGGCCATGGCTCGGTGCAGAAGTCCAGTTCCGGATCACCGGCATCGATGCAAGGGGAACCTGGTGAAGTCAGATGGTAATCGCCGCCGGCCGGATCAACGAACAGAGGATCGTCATACATTACGCCGGTACCGCTGTAGGTATCGTCACTCAGGCAGGAGTAGGCGAGCGCGAGATCCGTGTTGCTGATGGACAGCGCGGCGCCGGTTGCCTGAATGATGCAACTGTCGATCACCGCGCCCTGGTCGGGAGCCGGGCAATCGGACCAGGAGATACCGATGCCGTCCTGGATAATGGTGTTCAGGCGGAATGTATAGGGCTCGTCAAGCCGGCAGCCGCCGGTCACACGAACACCCGAACTGGTGTCGTTGCCTGCGAACAGGTTGTTTTCAAAAATCGCCTGGGCGTCTTCGATACGGAGCGCGGGGCCGTCATCGCTGGAATTGCCGGAGACGATATTGCCGGTGAACGTCGGATAACCGTAGCGCAGAAGCACCCCACCGGGTCCCGTGACGGCATGATTACCCTCGATGATATTGTCCTTCACCGTCGCGGTGGTGAAAAAGTACGTCAGACCGCCGGCTCCGTACATTCCCGAGCATTCGTTGTCATGGATGTAATTGTTCCGCACCAGCGCTCCGTCGGGATACGTGACGTAGATGCCGCCGCAATTGCCGTTGGTGATGTCCGTGGTACAACCATACACCTCGCAGTCATGCACCTCGTTCGGACCGGTGACGAAAATACCGGGCTGATACAGCCCGTAACACCAGCGCACCACGCAGTCATGCGCCTCGTTGCCGGAACCGTTTACCTGCAGAGAAGCTGAAGACGACTGGGGAAGTCCATGGTACCCGTTCTGCATGGTGAATCCGCAGACCTCTACTCCCGTGGCGCCCATAATCAGGAGGCAGCGGCCGTTCTGCTGCGAATCGATGATGGTGGAGGCCGATCCGGAACCCAGCAGCGACTCGTACGAATCGTCTTCATTCATTAAAAGGACCTCGTTGTACGTGCCGGGGGCAACATGGATGTAATGCGGTTCGGAGGTGCTTCCCTGGACGGTGTCCAGGGCGAACTGGATGTGCCGCCACGGCTGGGCTTCGGTACCCGGCCCGAAATCGTTGCCGTCCTCGGCGACATAGTAATGACCGGCATGGGTGGCGCCGGCGAGAAACACACCCAACAACACGATGAGGAGCCTGAGTTTCATCTGTCCATCTCCTGTGGTACCTCATTTTCAAATACAAAGGCGTCTAAATCGAACCGCGGCGGCCGCACCGCCTCACCCCGGGCCTGTTGCTCACTGAGATACGGTGCAATTACGGATGAATGCCGCCCCACTATGACCAGGGTGATGACTGTCATCTCGTCCGGAATGTTCACTATTCGCTTCACATCGGGTTCCGAGTAGCCGGCGATGGGATGCGCCACCAGTCCCAGTTCGGTGGCGCGCAATATCAGGAACGCCGTCCCCATGCCGGTATCGAAAAGGAAGTACTGCCGGCCCTGCGTGTCGCAGTCCAGATCCCGCTTGCTGAACACGGCGATGATCATCGACGCGTGTGTCGCCCAGGCGTTGCCGGCAGGAAGGGCCGTGAACAGTTGCTCGAGCCTGGCCCGGTCATGAACGAACACGAACCGCCACGGCTGCCGGTTGTAACAGGAGGGGGCAAGCTGTGCATGCCGCGCCAGGTCCTCGATGAGGTCCCTGTCGATTGCCGCCGGCCCAAGGGAACGATATGCCCTGCGTTCGTGAATCACCCGACTCAATTCCATGTCATCCTCCCATCGTTTGCCCGGTTGTATCAGCGGCAATCAGTATACCTTCCACATCAACTCGATCTCCAGAAATTTCACACCGCAATCTGATTTCGTGCCACATTTTTGTTTGCGCTGACAATGACCTGCTGTACGCATGCCCCGAGGGTGCGCATACGCGGCATTGGCGTATCAACTCATTGGTAGTTATCGGTTATCAGATAAAAGCCGAGAGGCACGGACGACCCCACGGCAGTGTCCGGAACGCCGAGTTCACCCGGCATCCATTGATAGCGCATCATCCAACGCCATGTGAGTTGCGAGGCCGGATGCCGGTGATCCAGAGGCGGCCTCAGATAAACGCGAACGCCGCCGATTCAAGCCCGGTCAAAAACGAACCGTCGCCGGCATCCAGCAGGACCGCATAGAACACGTAAGGACCACCGGATGCCAAATCCTCCGGAAGAGAAATGTCCAGCACCGCCTGGAAATCCTCCCCCAAGGTGGTGAATTCCGTATGAGCAAACCTGCCAGCAGAAGAACACGGGTTTTCTTCGTTCTCAAGGTCTTCTTCAACTCCTCGTATTCAGCACGAACTATTGGGGTAAATCCGCGGGTTGTCCCCCGGGAGCAGCCATGATTCCATAATGAAAAAACCGACGCACAACCGGTTGCATGTAACACCCGCACCGAAGTATCTGGAAGCATGGGAAAACAGGCACCAAGCCGCGCCAGTCCGGTTGCCGGCCACTGATACCAGACATCTTCATTCTCATTCATTACCGGTAGTATACACACCGGAAGCGATGCACTTCCACCTTCTCTATGAATGCGTCGCGATTATCCCATCAAGAGCAGGCAATAAAAAAATGCATCAAAACCCGTCACGATTTCGATTCCATTGCGTCTTTACCTGGTACAGGGATTCAAACAGGGGAACCTTCAAACCGGGGGAACAGTCATGAGCAACTGGAGAATAATCGGTGCAATGGTAACCGCTGTCGGGATGATGACAGCGGTGGCGGGGACGGGTGCGGGATACGGCCAGGATGATACGGGCAGCACCTGGCAAACCGTTCCCGGAGGATCGTTCTACGATCAGACCATCCCCCCTAAGTGGAATGATCCTATTGATCAACCTCTGCCTTCCACCACCAGCACCACCAGTGAGCAGCCGGCTCTCACGCCGGAACTCGCCGGCGCAACGGGCGCTGCCCTAGAGAAAGTCGTCGAAGCCAACCAGGATGTTCAACAGGCCATGGCCGCCTGGCTGATCGCGTATTGCACCAGGCAGAAAGCCATCCTGGAAGCGCCGACGGGACAGCCTGAACTCCATGAGAAGGAGTTACATCTCTCGAAAAGACTGCTGGATTACCAGATCTGGACCGTCGAAGAAAGGCAACGCGTGTTCGACTGGCACCGTTCGGTATCCACCGCCATCTTTTACGTGACTCACCTGCTGCTGCTGATCGGCATCACCACCGCCCTCTCCGAATTGAACAAGGCAAAAAAGCTGGCGTACGGCAGCCAGAAGCAGTCGGAGAACCTTGCCAGGAAATCGGACGACAAGGAGGATGAAGCGAAAATCACGGAAGTGACGCTCGGCCTCCAGGGGATCTCCGTCAAGAGTTCGCGCAACGGGATGATCCTGTTTCTCATCTCCCTCGGGTTCTATTTCCTGTATCTGAAGTTCGTCTATCCGCTCACCCAGTTGTCTGGGGGATTGGGACAGTGAACCAGGGCATGACGGGTGGTCTGCCGGACACGCCGCACATTCCCGCCGACTGCGTTATCGACCGCTCATCCCTGTAAATCGGCCAGCCGTTTCTTCACTTCCTCCACGTGGCCCCTGACCTTCACGTTGGACCACATTTCCCGTATCACACCCGCGCCGTCGATGAGGAAGGTACTCCGCACCACGCCCTCGTACTCCTTTCCATACATCTTCTTCACACCCCAGGCGCCGTAGGCTTTCAGCACATCCTTGCCGGGATCACTCAACAGGGTGATCCCGAGGTCGTGCTTTTCGGCGAAATCGCAGTGGCTCTTGACCGAGTCGGGGCTGACACCCAGGACGATCGTGTTCATGCCGGCCAGTTCCTGGATGCTGTCGGTGAAATCTTTTGCCTCCAGGGTGCAGCCCGACGTATTGTCTTTCGGATAAAAATACAGCACTACCCATTTACCCTCGTAATCCTTCAGACACACATCCTTCCCATCCATCCCGGGGAGACAGAACCGGGGCGCCGAAGCGCCGAACTTCAAGATTGTTTCGTCTGCCATGGTCACTACTCCATTCACACAAAACGTTGTCATGATCACGGTGAACAGCATCGTTGTCCGCACCATTTCACCCCACTTCCCTCATCGTCGGTTCAATTGGCGGATCAGCACCGCCGGATCGTTGGTGGGCAGTTCGCACTGCTGATCGTAGCACAGGTATGCGGTGGCACGGCCGCCGACAGTCGTATACGGCGCGATGAACGGCGCCAGCCTGGTCAAGTCGCTGCTCGCGCCATGCACATCCTTGAACAAGAGTACCATATCCGGAAGATACATGCTCCTGAAGGCATCCAGCATCGCCATGGTATCGGGCGCACCGGATTCTCCCACTATCACCAGTTCATGCGTTGGGCCGATGGCCATGTTCGCGGCCGCGAGAAAATGGGTGAACGCTGCAGGCGCGGCGGCAACCTGGCCGGAAAACAGACCGGTCATGGTGGCCGCTTTTTCGTCGAAATCCGGCCGGTCAACGAGCCGGGCCAGGCGAAGTACATTGCAGAGAAACACAGAATTGCCGGAGGGGATGGCCCCGTCGGATAACTCTTTGACACGAACCGGCAGGGATTCGGCGTAATCGGCGG
>JAFGDC010000015.1 GCA_016932295.1 candidate division CSSED10-310 bacterium | reverse complement strand
CTCCTCTACAAATCGTCCGCGGGGCTCTTGACGCCCTTGCCGCCCCGATTGAGGACATGGGTGTAACTCATGGTGGTTTTCACGTCCCTGTGACCGAGAAACTCCTGAATCGTACGAATGTCGCAGCCGGCGGCCAGCAACTGCGTGGCAAAGCTGTGACGAAATGCGTGACAGGAGACGCGCATCACGATTCCCGACGTGCGGACCGCTTCCCTGACCGCTCTCTGAATGATCGTCCCATGAACGTGGAGCCTTCCATCCTTTCCTGTTTTCGTGTTCCTCATTCGTTCTGCCTGAAGAAAACCCATTGCCACCGCAATTCTCCCGGTGCATCGGGGTACTTCCGATCCAGTGCCCATGTCAGGACGCCAAAACCCCAGCCTTTGTCACGATCCTTCTCCTGGAGCGCATTAACGTGCGAACGGTGATCCCGAAACAGCACCTGGAGCGATTCGGGGGACGAAGCGTTCTCTGAATCGCCATCGTTGACTACTCCCACGAAGAAAGTATGGGATGATCATAGAAAGGCGGGGGGAATCCTGTCAACGGCACGACGAGTCCAAAATCCACAGCCTGCCGGGGTGCGCTGTTCCGACCGCCTCTCGAGATTCAACCTGTCGCAATACCCACGGCAATTCGGGAAGGGTTACACCCGCTATCGGCCTACTCCCGAGCGTCGGGAAGACATCATGCTCCAACCTTCGGATGATGGTCACGGGGTGACTCTCCTTCCATCGGGGACGCTGCTTGCCGAACCACTCCCGCGCCACCGCCTCGAAGGTATTCACTTCGGCGATCTGCCGCTGGCGCTGCTCTTCCTGACGCTGCGCCGATGGATCGATCCCCTGCGCCAACAACTTCCTTGCCTCATCCTGTTGCGTGCGGGCCTCCCGCAGGCTCACGATCGGATACACGCCCAGGGAGATGAGCTTTTCCTTCCCGTTGAAGCGGTATTTCAGACGCCACCGCCGACTGTCGGAGGGCGTGATCTCCAGGTACATGCCGCCGCCATCGAACGGTTACCGGGTCTTCTCTCCTGGTCTGGCATTGCGAATCCGGGTATCGGTCAGTGCCATGGGGGTAGCTCCTTTCGGAGTATCCATGTTACCCCCGATTTTACCCGTTATCCCCGGCTGTCAGCGGCGGACAGAGTCGGCGCAAAGCCTTGTAAAACAAACATCCGGTGGACATCTCCAGACGCCACCGGACGTTCATTCCATGGAGCTGATGGGGTTCGAACCCACGGCCTTTTGACTGCCAGTCAAATGCTCTCCCAGCTGAGCTACAGCCCCGTCGCGCCTGTTTCCCACAGGACATGCATTACCTAACAGGAAAGTCATGGTTTGTCAATATCGGCTTTTCCGGAAGATCTCTCCGGGACGGGTGTCGGATGCGCTGCCGCGGTGCCTCTGTTCCCCGGTGTGTTCCCCGTTCTTCCACCAGGCTGTTTCCACCGCCTCACCTGGTGTTGATCTGTAGTCTTTTGAGAATCGCTGCATGGATTTGTTCGATGCAGTAATTCGATCGTTGCACCAGTGCGTGATACATCGTCTCCAGGGCACCCGCATGGTCCGCCATGTCCCGAAATGGATTGAACTCCGATTCGGTCACCAACTCCTGAATCAGGTTGAAATGCAGGCGCTCGTCAGGAGCGATGGTAAGCCGGTAAAGTTCCCGCAGGCGGCGCAGTTTCAGAAGCACTGACCGGAGATCGTTCAGCAGGGCTGCCGATTCCGGCATGAGCATCCTGGCGCTTTCCAGGATCGCGGCGGTATTGGTCTGGTCGATTTTCAGGAGAATCCGAAGGGCGCTCGCGGTACCGGCGATATCCAGCAGGGCACCCGGCTCCTCCTTGATATTCAGCGCGCCCTCCCCGAACTCATGGAGGCGTTCCCGGTGCGCCTCCACCACCGCCAGAATGTGCCGTTCCGGGTGATGATACAGCTCTCTCACCAGGCGTTCCTGGAACTGGTCATCCAATTCACTGTCACCCAGCAGATGCCTGGCCTGTAAGAGGTAACTCACATGGCGCCGGGACTTGCCGTTTCGCTCGACGATTTCCATGATGTTTCTAATGCTCAGGAATGGCGAGGGTCCGAGTTCGCCGAAAACCTGGTCTACGGTGGCGCCGATCTGTTCCGCGAAGCCGTTCAACTGGTTGATGAACGCGTTGATCAAGCCGCGCGCCTTGCGGTCGAGTCGCGGGTGGCAGATGATGATCAGGTCGATGTCGTCGTTGTAAATCTCTCCTCTGCCATAGCCGCCGGTAATGTATATGGCGACGAGCCGTTCCAGCGGGCGATTACCGTCATCTTCCGGCTTGCTCAACTGGGCGTGGATGTGGTGGTCGCATGTCTTGACAAAGGAGATGAGGAGGAAGTCCAGCAATGTGAAAAACTGCTCGTACACATCGGGGATATTGATCAATCCCAATCTGCCCAGGCCAAGGCGGACAAAACCGGCCACGGCCAGGTTAATCAGCGCCTCGCGCTTCTCGTGATAGTTTTCCGCGCCCTCGACGGCATCCGATAACCGGCGGTGCAGGGACTGGAACCAGTCGCCGTCTGTCAGGTGCTCGATATGGGTCGGAAAGCGAAGATACATCTTTTGCAGGTAGAACTTGAAATAGCGGGACGAGATCTGCTGGAGCACCTTGATATTCTCGATGTTGGTCACGAGATGCTGATCCTTGAGTTCGGCGGAATCGTTGAGGATACGACTGATGGCGCGGTCATCCTTGGTCTGGATCAGCAGCATCCTGGACCTGCTGTCGAAATCGATGGCTTCATGGAAGTGGTCGTCATACCCCGCCTCACTGCCGCGGAGATGAGTCTGCACCACCTCGTCCCGGATCTTCCTGGCGGTATTCTTGAGGTCCCTTATGGCGGTGGCGTAATCACCGAGGAACACATCGGCGCGGTCCTGCCCCGTGTAGCCCATTACCCTGGCAAGCTTGGCGATGTTGCGGCGCATCTGCGCACACAGCATCATGTCATCCTGGGCGATGGTGATCTGGTACACGACGCGGCATGCCTCGAAAAAGCCCAGCGCCTCCTCCAGCTCCTCGTACAAGGCTCGGTGCTGGTGATCCAACAGTTTCAACTCGTGGATGATCTCCCACAGGTTCTTGTTTCGAATCCGGTAAATGGTCTTGAGGCTGGAAAGCAGCAGTTTGACCAGGCGATAGGCATCATCCTTGGGATTGAAACTGCACTCGTCGTACTCCTGCCCGATCAGGCGGGAAATTTCCTCCACAGCGCCGAACAGGTAGCGTTCATGGAAATAGTTGGTGCTGGGATCACCGAAGTGATACCGTTCCAATACCTCGTTTTCGAATTTGCAGTAGAGCCGATAATCACCCGTCAGGTATACGGCGCCCAGCAACTGGGAGATGACGATGATATCGGAATGACGTTCGTTGAGGAAATTCTGGTATTCCTCGATGGTCACCGCAAATCCTTGCGTTCCGATGGTTTCACTCAGGTAGTTGTGGATCGGCAGGCCGCTGCGGATCATCTGGGTCTGCAGGCGTCCCACCACCTTGTCGGTGAAGGCTCGGTCATCATCCCGCAGGCAGATCACTCCGATGTCGATGTCATCCTGATCGATGAGCGCGCCTACATTGGTGAGCGCAAACCGGATGTATTCGCCCTCGGCCAGCGCCGAAACCAACGCCTCGAAATAACTGGTGATCAGCTTGGGATATCTCTGCCGGAGCAGTTTCATGTGATTGGAGTAGGTGGCGGCATGTTCGACATCCGACCTGGTGATGAAACTGAAATCCTCCACCCAGTCTTCGAAGATTTTCAGGAAATTGAGCGCATAATAACAATTCAGGAAGTGCAACCGGCGGGATTTTTCCGCTGCCAGGATAATCCTGTGCATATCCCTGGCATATTCAGGGCTCGTGGTGTGCTTGCTGCTGTAGTGATCGAAACCGAGGTCCGGGAAGTCAGCCATGAACTGAGGCAGGTGGTGTTCCAGGATGGAGATCTTGATATCGAAATGACGGGCGTACGTGAAGAAAGTCTTTTTGAAGCGCCGTATGATTTTGTCTGCGCGCTCTCCACAATCCATCGAACAATCCATCACACAATCCACCAATCGTCGGCTTCACCCCGGTGAGTGAGAACACCAGACAGTATACGTACAATGTGCTTCGTATTGCAATGGTTTGCGGATGGGCACAGCGAGAACAGTCCTCCGCCGTGGCCTCATCCTCCGGCAATCCCAGGCAGCACAACGGGGCCGCCATCGGAGTGCCGTTTCTGCCGCGCGCCTTGTCTTGCGTGCCGTTCCTGTAATACAATACCGCTATTGTATGATGAAGAGAAAACGGTTTTTTGCCCACATCGATCCCGTCGCCAAATACGTGGGAGGCATGTGCCTGATTTTCGCCTTTGTGGTACTTTGCCCTATCATGGTGCCTTTCTTGTTCGATCTCCCTTTTGTACCGGGCATCGATCTGCTACCCTTCGCTCTTTCTTCTCTGGCATCCTTCAGCCTGGGCGCGATCCTCATCAGGAAGCCGTGCTTTCCCGCGGTCAACCAGCGCCAGGCCATGCTCATCTGCGTGTTTTCCTGGATCGCCATCTCCTTCCTGGCGGCTATCCCGTTTTATCATCACCTTCATATCTCGTTTCTGGATGCCCTGTTCGAGGCCGTCAGCGGACTCACCACCACCGGCACCACAGTGCTCGCCCGGCTCGAACACCTGCCGCCCTCTCTCTTGTTCTGGCGCAGTCTCACCCAGTGGCTGGGGGGCCTGGGCATCCTGGCGTTCTTCATGGCACTGCTGTATCAGAGCGGTGCAGGTCACTTCCTGATCGGGGCGGAAAGCCACAAGGCGGCTGCCAAGCGAGTCACCCCCGGCCTGTTCAAGACCCTGGTCATTCTCTGGGGCATATACCTGGCTTTCACTCTTCTGTTCATCATCGTTTTTTACCTGGAAGGCATGCTGATGTACGATGCCGTCAACCATGCCCTGACCACCATCTCCACCGGCGGGTTTTCACCATACGACGCCAGTCTCGACTACCTGCGGCAGGAGCACCACCCCAACTTCAAACTGATCGAAATCACAGCGGCATTGTTCATGATCCTGGGTGGAACAAATTTCCTGATTCATTTTCGGGTGCTGCGGGGTGAATGGCGGGCGTTGTGGGACACCAGTGAAGTGCGGACATGGTGGGGACTGATCGCCGCAGCCACTGCCGCAGTAACCCTGGAAACGATGCTGAAAGGCAGCGGCATCGGGCCGGCCGAGGCAGTGCGTAACGCCCTGTTCGTCACTGCCTCCCTGTTCTCCAGCACCGGTTATACCACGGTGGATTTCAACAGCGGGTATTTCCTGGCCGTGAGCAGACAGGTGTTTATCATGATTATGCTGGTGGGCGGTTGCGTGGGCTCCACGGGCGGCGGATTGAAGGTGTACCGCCTGGTCATCCTGGCAAAACTCCTGCGGCGGCAACTCGAGAACCTCATTTTTCCCCGCCAGGCCGTGCATCCCCTGCTCATCGATGGAGACCGGCTGGAATCGGAGGAATTGCAGCGGGTGTCCGCGATGTTTTTCGCCTGGATTTTACTGATTGCCGGCGGTGGCGTGATCACCGCCATGTTCTCGCAATTAGACGCATGGCAGGCATTTTCCGGCGTTTTTTCAGCCCTGGGTAATATGGGTCCCAGCTTCATCCCGGTGGACCAGGTGGTGCACCTGCACCCCGTGGTGAAACTGGTGTTCATTGTCAACATGCTTGCCGGCAGACTGGAAATTCTGCCGTTGCTGATCGTGTTCACTAAACGCGCCTGGCGTTAGGAGGTTGCGCATGTTCATGTTTATTGCAGGCGGCGGTGTCCTGGGCAGGGCTTTCGCCAGGGATCTGATGGCGCGCCGTCATGAAGTGTTGGTGGTGGATATCGAGAAAGATGTATGCGAATCCATCTATGCCAGGCTCGGAATAATGACCATCAACGGCAACGCCACCGATATCGATCTGCTGGAGGAAGCAGGTCTGCATCGGGCGGATGTGGCCGTGGGGCTCATGCGAAACGATGCAGACAACCTGGCGTTCGCCATTCTCGCCAGACACTTCAAAGTGCCCAGGATCTTTGTCAGGATGCGGAATCCCAAGTATGAAGCCGCGTACCGCTTGGCTGGTGTGGAGAAAATCCTCAATATCGTGGGACTGTACCTCGACCAGTTGATCCTCGAGGTGGAACAACCCGATATCAAGCGGATCGCCAGCTTCGGCGCTGGAAAGGCGCTGATCGCCATCCTTCGGGTTCCCGCCGATTGCCGGCGGGACGGCATGAGCGTGGCAGAGATCGCCGGCTCCAGCGACTTCCCCAGGCAGTGCATCCTCAGTGGGATTTACCGGGAGGCGGCGGATTCTTTCATCATTCCGCGCGGTGATCAGCGCATTCAGTCGGGAGATCAGCTTTTCGTTGCGGCCGATGTCGAATCCCTGCGCCAGGCGGCGGCATATTTCGGGATCTCTCCGCGGAAACTGAAGAAGGACCATTCCACATCTTCATGACGATGCCTGCGGCGAGATCCGGCAGTGGGTCGGCATGCAATCTGGGCTGCGTAAACGGTCATGGAGTCGGGGCGCGGCGGAACCCGATGGTCCCCGCTCAGAAAATCTCTTCCCACGACGGAGCCGGCAGTTTGCCCGGCTCCTCGAGGAGATTCAGCGCTTCCCGCAGCACTTCATGGCTGTCGATCACCGGTTCGTGATCCAGGGAAAGCAATTCCGCCAGATTGATATCATCGAGATGCAGGGCAGGAGGCTGGATCGACTTGCGTGATTCTTCACCGGCCAGGGGATTTTCCAGCCAGTGGGCGCGGAATTCCTCCAGGTCGCGGCTTTCCATGGAGGGTTCACCCAGGAGATAGTCGAAAAGGCGGCGCCGATCGGAATCGAGCAGGGCTTCCGCCGCGGTTCTGTACAGTTCGGCCTGCTCCTGATCGGCATGAGAGAGGAGTTCTTCCAGACGGTGGCGGATCTCCTGCTCATCGCAGTTGCGACCCAGCGCCAGGACTTCGTAGGGATTAGTCGCCATGATCAGCCTTCCTGGTTTCATCCACCGGTTTTTCCAGCGGTAGCAGGGGTAGTGCCGGCGCCGGTGAGGGTGCGAGGGCAAGCGCCGGTGCCAGGTGCGCGACCCCGAGCCAGAGTGCAAGCGCCCCGGCGGGATCCTCGGGGTAGAGGTGATACCCTTGTTCGACAGTCTCCCGGCTCCATGCCATGGCCTGTTCGGTGTCCCCATCGCCCGGCCGTGTCGCCAGCAGGTCGACCAGCCTGTCCATGAAAAGCAGGCCGCGTTGGCTGCTCGCGCCGGCTGGGGGCTCCATTGCGAGGGCTTCCGCCGCCAGTACTTCATTCAGCCGCGCCGCCAACGCTTCGTGATCCGAGATGATCGACTGCACATCCCGCAGCAAGGCTGCGCGGTCGCCGTTCGCGTTGCCGGCGATGGTGCGGATCATACCGGTCACTCGTTCGCCGAGCTGCGCCGCGGACTGCCGCCGACTTTCATCGAGGAGATCCCTGAGCCGGCCCAGGCAGCGTTCGAGACCAGCGCCGCTGCTGGGAATATCTTTGAGGTCGTTGATTACCTTCTCCTTGATGTCCAACGGCGCCGCAGGTAGCGCCGCCACGATTTCCTCCAGCCATCCGCGGTTTCCTTTCCCCGTTGCCGCTGCTTCGAAAATGCCGAGTTCGCGGTGTGTCTCGTCCTCGACCTTGATTTCCAACCTGCCGTCCGCCTGCAATCCGCAGGTAACCAAGAGCTTCCCCGGCCCGTCAGGCGCTTCGATCACGCGGCGCAGCACCGGGGTGTCTTCGCGCCGTACGATCAACCAGAGTAGCTGCGGACGGCCGTCGCCACGCACCGGCAGTCGCAGCTCCAACAATCGTCCGGCAGGCGCGGCGTCCGATTCGTATAACGGGACCGCTACAGGCAACCCCGCCCAGCCAGCCACCAGATCGAACCCGGGAAGACCGGCATCGTCTCCGGCATCGGTCATCGCCGCCACCAGTTGTTCGAGCCTGGTGATCGATCTGCCGTCGATGAGCCGCGACATGCTGGCGGCGGGATCGGATTCATAATGCAGGTGCCGGGTGAAGCCGGCTTTCAGGTCACCCTCCTCGAGGAAGAATCCGAGCTTGTTTTCCCCTTCTTCCAGGGCAACCTCACGGAAGGAGAAGGAACCTTTGACCAGGGGACTCTCCAGGATTGTGCCGCTACCCAGCTTGAGTTTGAGTCTGGCTTTGTCTACCGGCTTGCCGTCTTCGGTCTCGAGGTGGCCTCCGATGCTGCGTGAGGATGCGCCGCCATGGGCCGGTTGGGTGACGCGCAGCCGAAGACCGCCGCTGGTGATATCCAGACCCATTCCGGCGGCGGCGATGGAGGCGCCCAGAACCGGATTCAGTTCCGGTGAGCGGTGAATGGGACGGGCCAGCAGTCTGGCGGCGGGGGAATGCGCATCGAACATCGGGTGGAATTTCTTCAGCAGTGAGAATACCGGCAGATTCCAGAGGTCTCCGGAGAGCAGCAGGCCATCGTAGGATCCGCCGGCCAGCGCACCGTAAATGGTCAGCACGATCGTTCGTTGGACGGCCGCGATGCCGTGGAGGATGGGCCGGACCGGATCGTTTGTGTCAACGGGATGCGGAGGGGAGTCAACATCGGGGAGGCAGTCTGGCAATGCCGCCAATGTGTCGCGGAGCGGGAAGTAGCATCCTGGATCCAGTGCATCCTGGCCGTCGGCCGCGGCGCCAGGCAGTTCCGACATGATCCGGGTCAGCACAGGGCGCATGTGTATGGTGCTGCTGTTGATCACGCCCTCATGAATGGTGACTTCATCCAGCGTCAAATCCATATCCAGGTGGGCGACAAGGAAACGGCCGGCGCGATGCCCGTGTCGCCAGAGAGTGAACAGTGCCGCCGCCCGTGTGGCTTCCATGAAGCCGCTGTGGCGGAATCCGGCTTCGTCGCACCACCCTTTCAATTTATCCAACTGACCTTCCGCCAAGCGGTGAGGCAGGGTAATGACGGCCCGATCCACGGTGAACATTCCGCTTCCATATTTGGCATCGAACTCGTTCTGTGCGGTTTGCCTGACATGAACGAGCAGGCTGCGGACTAATCTGCCCATTGAGGGCCCCGTGTCACCTTTTTCCAGGAAAGAAGCAAGCCAGAAGGCGCGACCATGGTTGCCGGCCAGAAGGTCGGTGATGGCGGAAACTCCCAGCTCATAAGCGCCTTCGTCCGACGGCTTGAATCCGATGGTCTGCATATCGAGTCGCTTGCCATCCAGCCGCAGCGGTTTCAGCAGCTTGTCGGAATGGTTCATATACCCGCAGCGGCACGCCAGCATTCCCAGGTCGATGCCGATGGCGCGGTTGTAGATCCTGCTCTGCGCCATCAGGTCTCGCCTCCACCAACGGGGACGCTGCCGCCGAGTAGCGCTTTGACCCTGTCGGCTTCGATGAAGAAGGGAGGTATCCGGGCCAGTATTCGGCGCATGCCTACCAAATCGCCGGCCGCATTGCGCTGCTCTCCAAGTTGCAGCAGTCGATGATACCGCTCATCCCTGGCCATGCGACGGATGTGGATGATGGTTTCGGCGGCGTGTTCCGGTTGCAGCACCGCCAGCGTTTCGGCAAGGGGCAGGGCTTCTCTCCAGAGACCCCGCTCGCAGAAGGCCGCCACGCAGGTCTGGATCCAGGCGGAGATTTTTCCGGACCGGTCGGTGGTGGTTCGCAACAGGCGATCCAATGCTGCCGCCGCCGTGGTGAGCCGATCTTGCCGGAGCGCCTCGTCGACCAGTTGGCCGAGTACGAGCGCTTCATCCGGCAGCGTTTCCTCCAACAGCCGTCGCGCCGTTGTGTTGCGGCGATCCATGGCGATCGCTCTGGCGAGCCAGTCCCGCCGCGCCAGTGCATCTGACTCCGAAAATGAGAGCCACATCATGTGCGCGGATACCTCTTCTCGTTCGATCACCAGGTGGTCGGCATTCAGGAGATGATCCGGGAGGAAAATCCGAGCGGTGTCGTTCCTCTCCAGAAGCTCCTCGATCTGTCCGCCCGCATGAAGAAGCCTGCGGTGGTCGTTGAGGAGATGGATCGCCCTGGCGATGAGTGCCTCATTTCCAGGCCAGATCTCGAGCCGTTGCTCGAGAATATCCAGGATCTGGACATAGGTTTCCATGGTCCCGCCGCCGGTGTCAAGGCGCTGATCCAGATCCCGGAACCAGCCATCCTGGATCCTGGCAAGCACTTGCTCCGCGGCGCTGTGGCTGATTTCGAGCCATTCTTCCTCTGGTGCCGGGTGCAGTGCCTCAACGACTGCCGGCAACCCACCGGCGGCGCGGAGTATTGTTTCCAGGCGCCGGCCGGCGCTGCTTTCATCGCCGCGGGCCAACGCATCCTGGATAAAGACTGCGTGCTGTTCGAACCAGATAATCAAACCGGTTTCCAGAAGGGAAGCGGCGCGATCCTCGCCATCCCCCACCAGGTCGTTGCTTTCCATACTCAGCATGGCGGTCCAGAACGCTTCGGCCCGTTCCCAGCACGCCGCGGCGCGCCGCTGATCGCCGCCCAGCGCTTCGGCGCAATCGCGGTAGATGATCGCCAGCGCGCGATAGGTGTCGATTTCGGGAGGCAACTTGGCGGTGCACTGTAACCAGACGT
Source organism: candidate division CSSED10-310 bacterium (assembly GCA_016932295.1). Next base: position 5,925 of record JAFGDC010000015.1, on the reverse strand, counting down.
GGTCGAGGGTATCCATATCCCGCAGGGCGATCAGGAGTTCCACTTCATCCGTGTCAAGGATTCGTTCCAGGAGGACGTTGTGGTGGCTGTACTGAAAAACGGGTAACGCCTGCCACCCGCAAATCGCCTGGACAATGCCGTTGAACAACAGGCGATGTCGCAACGCCTCCTGAGCCGCATCCAGTCCACGGCTCAGGCTGGCGATCCGTGCGTCGGCGGTATCGGCCGGTGTCAGGCGCTCCATCTGCAGCCGGAGTTCTTCGAGGTTATCAAGCGCCTTGTCAGGTTCCGAGTCAAGTTGCTGGGCGGTGATATGAGCCAGAAGGAGGACGATGTAAAGGCGGAGATGAGGTTCTGCCTCCACGGACTGAACCAGGACATTGAGCGCTTCCCGGCAGGCTCCTGTTTTCGCCAGCCGGATGGCGTGCTGCAGTGGATCGGGGGAATCGACGATGTCAAATTGCCCGCGCAGCCGTTCGGCGACTATGTGCGGCACATTCACCGTGGCCAGCACCTGGCCGATGAATTCCCGGCTCACCGCCGAGACCAGATACTGATTGTTGTCGAGCAGGCACTTGATGAACTGTTCACTTCCCTGTTTTCGATCGCCGCTCATCAACCGGACCAGGGCGTACACCGCCCGAGCCCGCTGATTGACGGGCGCGTCGCCGGACAACAGCGGCGTGATCATGCGCTGGTAATGGTTGGCATCACCTGCCGCATACGAGGTAAATGCCTTGACAAGCGTTAAATCGGGACTGTCGATCTGCACCGGGGCCAGCATGGTGGCCACTTCTTCCAGGTTGCCACGGCACAGCGCGATCTGGGCGCTGAGCAATCGGATGTATGGATCGCCGGAGTCCTCGAAATAGAGCTGCGCCACCTCCCGTTGCGCTGTCGAGGCAATGGGGGCGCTCGCCTGCAGCAAGGTGCGCAGGCGTTTGTATCGAGCGATGTTGAGTGTTCCCTGGATTTCCTCGCGCAGATCTGGTGCGACGTCGAGAAGCTGCTGAGCCCACATTTCTCCCCCGGTCGAGTTTCTGGCCACCACCCGGCGAAAAGCGCCCGCGAGGAGTTGTTTGAAGGGAAGTATAGTCTCCTGGCCGGTGGAGAACAGCTTTATCAATTCCCGTAAACCATCCGAATCGAGATTGGGGATTTCCACCTTGGCGATGGCCCTGATCACGTGCAACGGGGTGCAGGTATCCTGGTTCTTCAGACCTCTTGTGATCCGCAGCATGGTCTTGGCGAGGGATTCAACATCATCGGAGATGGCGGTGCCGGCCGCCATGGCGATTCGATGCATGAGGATGAATTCATTGAGCTGGCTGTCCTGTTGAACCAGTTCCGCGGCTTTCAGGAAGTGCCGTTCGGCGAGTTCTGCGACATCCCGCAAGCTCAGCGAGGCAGTGCTTTCCTGGAAACTGACCCAGTCCCCGCTCTTGATGCCGTGCCGGTAGAGTAACGCCATGTACAGCCATGGTTTTGGATCACGGGGGCGGAGCCTGATCTCGCGTTTCCAGCGCTCGAAGGCGGAGCCGTCATCACGGCGATAGGCGTCAATGGCCGCCAGGTAGCGCAACCGCGGATCGGCTTCGTCATCATAGTCCAGGGCAGGCACACTGCCAGTGCCATCCTGGAAACTCAGGAACAGCTCCAACCGCCGTCCGCCTTCATGGTGCGGGAACTGCTTGCGGAACCGCTGTAGCATTCGCTGCAAGCCGGGAAAATCATCGATTGCCTCGAACGCCAACCGGGCGACGAGCTTGGCGTAGAGCACTTCATCCTTGGGCAATACGGCCAGTTTCTGCCTGGTCTGTATGAGCCGCCAGCGTTGATCGTTGCCGCTTCCCATGGCGGCTCGCCATTCCTCGCGGATGCTCTCCTCCGCAAGCGATGCACGTGGATATCGCTTCACCCGCGACAGACGCGGAATGGTGCGGTGTCTGTGCTGCAGGCTGAGGACCTTGGCCTGGATGAGCCACGCTACCAGCATATTGTCTTGCTCGGCGATGGCGAATTCCTGCCTGATGCTCGCTGGCTGCATGCTCTGCGCCTCATCTGGATGAAGTTCGAAATGCAGGCAGACCAGTTCCACCGGCAATTCTTCGAACTCCTGCAAGGCTTTTTCAGACAATTCCAGCGCGACGGTCCGCCGTCCCAGACCCTGGTTGGCGCGTATCAGCTCATAATAACCCACTGCATCCAGCGGCTGATGGGAGTAATACTTCTCCAGATACTTGACCGCCCGCCGGTAATCACCGTTCAGCCGCGCCAATCTGCCTAAGGCCAATTGCGCCATCTTGCCAAGATACGAACTTGTCGCGCCCGATTCGAGGCATTGCAGCAGGCTGTTCGGATCGCCAATGGATTGCAGGATAACATCCCGGCTGTTGAGCACCTTGGGTAACTCCTCGGCCAGGACGGCGTACTGTCTGCGTTCATCCGGGAACAGTGCCGGTCCGTACTGCTTCAGGCGTTGCAGGGTCATGGCCTTGTTGCCCTCGCGCAACGCCAGCACGATGTAGAGCGATGCCGCCAGGCGATCCGCGGGATGCCGGTTCAGCGCATCCTGTAACAACGCCCCCACCACCATGATGTCGAATGAATTGTTGGCAAGCATCATGCAAACCGCCCGGTTCCGCATCGGCCATCCGAACGTCGTCAGATACTCTCCAACCACCTGGTTGAATTCCAACAGCCGCTCGGCTTCCGCCGGAGTGGTCGATTCATCCACCCGGCACACCTGCTCCAGGGCGGCGATGATGCCGCTCTCCGATTCCGGTGAATGACCAAGAAGCGAAACCGCGTATCGCACATCTTCTATGGTTTTCAACCCGGTGGAAATGTAGCGCATGATACAATCCGGGTAGGTGTTCTCATAAGGAAACGGCGATGAAATGCATGCCTTGTATACATCCCGGGCCGCATCCAGCTTCCCCGCTTCCCTCAGGCGGTCGCCGTAAAGGATGTACAGCTCGCGGATGTCATGTTCGAAGCCCGCTTCCCAGTGCCCGCGCAGTCGTTCCAGATGGGCTGTCAACGCATCGCTGACCGGCGGCTGATCCTTCTCTGAAAGGTACCTCTCCAGGCAATCGAAATAGAGCGACAACTCTTTCGGGCCGAGCTTCTTCTGCCTGGCCAATTCGTCGGCCACCTGCATCAGGAGGTTCTGCCTTTCGCCTGCGTCGACCATCTGGCGTGCGCGCATATATTCCTGCTGTAATCTTCCGAGTTTTGTGAATTTACCAAGCAGGTTGGATTTTTCGCTCACGATCTCAGACCAACTTCCCGAAAGTAATTGGTTCCCTTTTCCCTTCCTTCGCGACACGCGCTGTCTCGTTACATAGCATCGCCTTCATCCGGTCCGCTCCTTCACAGTCCGAACACGGGCTTCGTTCATTTATAATATCCTTCCACGACATTTTCAATCGCTTCGTATCAAAATGGATTCCCCGCTGTCTATGAGAATCAATCATCAATCCACCTTTTCACCGTTGACAGGCCGTCGATCACTCGCCCGGCCCCGATTCCCCCCGCCAATCGGTATCCGATCATTGGAGAAGTGGACGCATTCCGCCTCCCGTGACGGCAGGTCGATGATTCGGATCTGGGTTCCGTCAAGAAACAGCTTTTTTCCTTCTCCGGAGGATCGATTCGGAGTTCGATTATCCGAGGCAGGAGAATGTATTTCCGTCAGATTCACCGATTTCCTTGCATAACGAGATACGTACCCGGTCCCAAACCGGACGCTGCATCGTGGCTATGAGGCGGGATGCCGAAACGTGATGGTTTCGTGCGATAACGACTCTTAGGCGCTCACCGGCAGTGGCGTGGAATACACTAGCACCACTCAATGACTTGGGTCGCCTGTCCGCTGAATCCCGACGATCATCGGCGAAGGGCAGCGCAGCCGTGCCTGGTCCCCTCGCGGGGGAGCGGCATGCATTCTCAGCGCTTCAAATAACCAAGCGCTTGCAACTGTTCCTTTATTTCCAATGTCATTTCCCGCATTTCACCGCTATGACTCTGGTGCGGAATCGCCGTGCGCCAATCTGCCAGTTCCCTCTTCATCGTTTCGAGCGCTTTGATCTTGGTTCCCGCCAGATTGAAGGCTTCATGCTGATCCGAGATCAGATCGAAGAGCAACGGCTCGCAGTCGCGGCAGACCTCCATCAGTTTCCATCGGCCGTTGCTGACCGCCACCTGATCGAATCCCTCGAAGTCTGTCAGCTCCGCTGCCACTACCGGCGATCTTGATGTCGTTTTTCCGTTGATGATCGGCAGCAGGCTTTTTCCCTGGTCCCTGGCGTCCTCGCCGCTCCCGGCCAGTTCCACGATGGTGGCGCTCACATCCAATAGTCCGGCCAGGTCCCAGACCGTCTCTCCAGCCCGTCTGCCATCCGGGAAACGAATGATCAGCGGGATATGCACCTCCTCTTCATGGAGGTTGTTGCGATGTCCCAGCGCGTTGTGCTCGAGGAAGCTTTCGCCGTGATCCGCGGTCACGATCACCACCGCTTCATCGGCTTCGGGTAATGAGGTCAGCAGCTCTCGTATGCCCAGGTCACAGTAGTTCAGTTCGCTGTCGTAACATGCGGTGAGATAGTCCAGGATGGCGCTGCCCGGTTCGATACCAAGGGGGTCCCGTTGCAGGATGATATCCTGGAGATAGAGTCCTCCGGAGGCTGTCCAGCGGCCGGTGGGATGATAGGCGCTCAGCCACGGTTCCTTTGGGAGATACGGCCAATGCGGATCGAGGTAGTGCACCCAGAGAAACAGCGGCTGATCATCCGGAGCCTGGTGCACCATTTCCAGCGTCGCCGCAGTGGTAGCCTCGGCATCAACCACGATACGTTCGATCATTGCATCCGTCACGGGCTCCTGTGGATCCACCATCGTCTTGAACACCACCTGCTGGAACAGATCGAAGCCCTGATCGTACGCCATCGCCTTGCACAGGTGCGGATTTGTGGAGATTCCCATGGTGTAGTAGCCGCTCTCCTGCAGCCGTTCCGCCAGCGTATGCGCACTCTGTGGCAGTGGTTCCTGCAGGATGATGTCGCGGCTGAAGCTGTTGAAAAGCCCGTGGCGCACTCCATGACTGCGGCTGTATTGGCCGGTGAAGAGGGATGCAATGGCGGGGGCTGTCCAGGAACAGGTTGACCAGACCCTGGCGAAGCGTACCCCCTGCGTCGAGAGTTCCTCCAGGAAAGGGGTCGTGGGGCGCTCGTAGCCGTAACAGGAGAGATGCCTGGTGTTTACCGCATCGATGGTGATGAGAATGATGGATGGAGCAGCCCCGTCGGGTCTTTGTCCGCCGGAACACGCGAGACAGCCTGCGAACACCATGGGTAGCACAATGTGGACGAATGAAAGTCGGTCAGCGGATGCCTTCATAGCTGGAACATACCTGTTGGTGTGGGTCGATGCAAGCATGGTCCCCAAATCCACCGCCAATGAGTGGGAGGGGGGCGTGCTGGTCTGGTGGACGTATTTCAGTGGTAATAGTTCCGTCCATGGAGCGATGTGCCTGTCAACAACGGCGAATTGACGTGACCGGAGAAAAGATCAACCGTCGTAGATCATTTGATGTCAACGTTTCTCATCGAATAGCATAAGATTCCGGGTACGACCCAGGTGGTAACGTATGCTTGATGACGTCACCGCCAGGAATTGATTGCCAACGTTTCGCGTCGAAGATTACAAGATTCAAGGCACGACCCCAAGAGTGGATTGGGGGGCGATATCCGCATCATCGCGCCTGCATGCAGGCACTGCATCGTTTTCATGCCTTGCGGACATCCATTTTGATTTCGATATAAGGATTCCGGCTCGGATTCTGTCTGCCGGTGGTAGTGCCGGGATCAGTTTGAAAGGCACTGTATCGCCCTGTGAAACAGATGCATTGCGTATGGCTTTCAT
>JAFGDC010000109.1 GCA_016932295.1 candidate division CSSED10-310 bacterium | reverse complement strand
CTTTTGTTTCGATATACGCCTGAGGTGGATCAATAGTGAGGAGAGGTTGCCTGACGACGCAAGCCGTTGCGTGCCTCCAGCGGCGGTGCGATTGGCGACGCTGGCTCGGCGGGGGCGTAGGAAGGACCAATCAGGCCGCATGTGATCAGTCCGACGCGTCGCCCCTGCACACCAAGGCTGTCAGTTCACTCCATAATGCGGTCACCACCTCCCGTCTGCTCATCGCGTCTTGTCATGTTCGAGTAACGCCAGCAGTGCATCCTTTGACCCTGTGGCTGCTGTGGAAGATTGAAAGCCAACGCATCGCGACGAACATTACAAGATTCCGGGTACGACCCCGGAGGAGGTACGACCCCGCGTAGCGCCAGCAGAGGGAGCGCGTGGCGCCAGCCGCGCCCTGGTTTGAGCGGCGGGCCCCCGCCGCCACATCGCGACGATCATTACAAGATTCCGGGTACGACCCCATTGGAAAAAGCGCTTCGCCTGGTTCCTGTAGTAGACTGTGAGCCATACGCAATGCATCTTTTTTCACAGGGCGACACAGTGTCTTTCAAACTGATCCAGGCGTTACCATCGGCAGACAGAATTCGAGCCGTAATCCTTATGTCGAAACGAGAGGCATCATCGCCGGCAATCCTCTCGTCTTGGCATGGCATCGGCTTCCGCGGTCGGCTTTTGAAAAGAACTGATCCTTTCGTATAGTAGAGTTGTAATAGCAGCGTTGGATCGACTTCCGGAACCGACCGCGAGCGTGTTGAATCGCATTGGAATGAAGCGAGCCGGCGGCGGATGTGTCATGTTTCGTAGTATCGGATCGGCCGGCAGTACGCGTTGACCATCGCGATCCGCAACCACCGGCGGCGGCTTCGATGACGGAAGTGCGGAGAGGGATCGGAAAGGAGACGGCATGAGTGAGGGGAACGGAACGGCACTTGTCACCGGCGCTGGTTCCAGGCTGGGCGGTGAATTTGCCTTGGCGCTCGCCGGGGCTGGGTATGACCTGGCGGTACATTACCGATCTTCGGCGCAGGGAGCGCATGGGGTCGCCGCCGCCGCCCGCGATCTGGGCAGGAGCAGTGAAATCTTCCAGGCTGACCTGAACGTTCTTGAGGAAACTGAATCGCTGTTGGGATCAGTCAATCGCACTCTTGGTCCGGTGACGCTGCTCGTCAACAACGCCTCCATTTTCCGGCCATCACGGGTTCAGGAAACCGGCGCTGTCGAGATGGAGCATTACCTCCGGTTGCATGTGACCGCACCGTTCATTCTCGCCCGGGATATGGCGCGCCACCTTGCCGGGCGGCCCGGCGCGGTGATCAACCTGCTGGATTGGCGTGCCTTCAGAACAGACCCCGCCCACCTTGCCTATACCGTCTCCAAGGCTGCACTCGAATCACTGACCAGGAACCTGGCCGCGGCGCTCGCTCCGACTGTCCGGGTGAATGGCTTGGCTCTTGGCGCCATCCTGCCGCCTGAAGGCATGACGCGTGATGACCTGCCTTTGCGCCTGGTGCCACAGCAGCGCTGGGGATCGGTGCGGGAAGCAATCGATGCCCTGTTGTTCCTGGCATGCGGTCCGGAGTACATTAACGGGCATATACTCGTCATCGATGGGGGAAGGAATGTGAGATGAGCCGGGTGAATGAAGATGTGATCGTCATCAAGGATCTGCTGGTTCGCGGCATTATCGGGATCAATACCTGGGAACGCCAGGTGCTGCAGGATATTATCATCAACCTCACCATCCACGCTGATCTGCGGAAGGTGGGTGATACCGATGAAATCAAACATGGCGTGAACTATCGCTCTATCACGAAACGGGTCATAGAGTTGGTGGAGAAGGCCAGGCGCTTCACCGTCGAAGCGCTCGCCGCCGACATCGCCAAGATCTGTCTTGCCTTCGAGGGCGTGACCAGCGTCCGGATTTCCGTTGAAAAGCCAGGCGCCCTGCGATTCGCAAGGTCGGTGGGAGTGGTGATAGAACGAGAGGCGGCGGATTTTGAGTGAATCAGCGTTCATTGCACTGGGTTCGAACATCCAACCGGATCACTACCTGGTGGAGGCGTGCCGAAATCTGGAGCGACTCGGCGCCATCATTGCACGTTCCAATGTCTATCGCACCAAGGCCGTGGGACCGCGGCCGCAGGCTGATTTCCTGAATGCCGCGGTGCTGCTTCGCACCGGGTTGACACCGTTGGCGTTGCGTGAACAACTGCGCATTATCGAGGCGCACCTTCATCGACGCAGGGGAAAGGACAGGTATGCGCCGCGCACCATCGACCTGGATCTCTGTATGTACGGCGGGATGATACTGGAGGTGGACGATTTGATCCTGCCGGATCCCGATACGCTTCGTTATGCGTTTCTGGCTGTGCCCATGGCTGAACTGGCGCCGGATTTCATCCACCCGGCAAATGGTCAAAGTCTCGCCGCCATCGCTGCCAGGTTCGACGCCAGTCAGCCGAATTTTCGACTTCATACGCTGAAGTTGTAACCAACGCATCATGTGGGAAGCTGGGCAATCCGAATTCGATTCCGTGGATCATGGCCAGGCGGTGGATTTTTCCACCCGGATCGACGGCTATGAGAAGTGGTACCTGTCCGGTAAAGGGCGCCGTTACGAATTGTTGGAGCGATCCATGCTGCTCAGGATGCTGCCCCGCCTGGGTGCCTGCAACGTGCTGGAAATCGGCTGCGGTACCGGCTGGTGGAGCACGATCATGGCTGGATGCGGTCATATCGTCACCAGCATCGATATATCGCCGGCCATGATCGCGGCGGCGGTGGCAAAGGATGTTCCGAAAACACGTTTCGTGATCGCGGATGCCCGTGAGCTGCCCTTCGCTTCAGGCGCTTTCGATTGCGTGGTTGCCGTGACTGCCCTCGAGTTCACTGGAGATCCCAGGCGGACCATTCGTGAAATGGTGAGATGCGTGGATCGGCGACATGGGCGCATCGTGATCCTGGCCCTGGACGGATCGTCCGCGATCAATCGCCGCCGGATGGCCCGTCTGGATGATGTGTACCGTCGCGGCCGGCTGCCGGCTGCCGCCGAGCTTCGTGACTGGCTGTCACCCCATGGTCACACCGAGATGCACAGGTGTGCGTACCCGTTGTCGTTACGCCTGCCTTGTTGCCTGGCCGGCCCCGTTGACCGTTTGCAGGGCAACCTGCGGATTCGGGGGAACGCGGTTCTGGCAGCAGTGACCAGGATTTCTCGGTAAGACGGGTTCCAGTGGGTGCCGTGCATACATACGAAAGGACGGGAATGAAGAGCGGAAAGAGAATGTGGATTTAAGGACGGGGTGATAGAACCTGGCTGTAAATTGATTCGAGTTCACTGCAGAGGATGTGCCAATTATGCGATTCCCGGGCGGTGCGCGCCGCGGCGGCTCCCAGCCTCTCGCGCAGCGCCGGTTCGCGGAGCAGTTGAACCAGTCCGTGAGCCATGGCCGGTACGTTGAAATTGGGCACGATATACCCGTTCTCGAGGTGCACCATGTGTTTGGCTGAACCCTCCGAGGCGAGGATGGCCTTACCTGCCGCCATGTAATTGATGAGCTTGATGGGAAATCCCGACCAGTTGGTGCGCGGGATGACGGCCACATCACTGTCCGCCAGCAGGTTCACCACTTCCGTAAAGGAGTTGGTGGTGATGAAGCGGACCTGATCGGCCAGGTCGAAGGAGCGGACCAGGCGGGCCACGGGACCGGGGGCGGCGTGACTGACCATGAGCAGCCGCGCGGTGGGGATGTGTTTGCTGACGATGGTCATGGCGGCGAACAGAATTTCAAGGTTCTGATACGCATCCAGGTTCCCCGTGTAGATCACCGTAGGCTGGCTGCTTTTCTGTTGGCGGACGGACTCCGGCAGGCGCGGCGGCTGGAATTCCTGCACGAACGTGCCGGGCGGCAGCCTGCCGATGCGTTCTCTTCGTACTCCGGTTCTCTGGAAATACTCGACCAACTCGTTGTTCAGGGCGATGCAATGATCCGCCGTCCTTGGCAGATTCCTGTCCAGGACGGCGGCGAGGCGATTGGCAACTCGCTGCGCTGCCGCCGAACGGAAATATGTATGCAATTCGTCGATCATCGCGTTGTGGCTATGGTAGACGATCCTGACGCCGCATATCGAGCGAACGGAAATACCCACCGCCAGCCCTTCGTAGTTGTGGGCGTGGATGATTTGAATACGGTACCGGCGGACCACGCGCATGAGTTCGATGGCCAACAGGAGGTCCAGCAGGGGTTTTCTGAAGGAGGGTCCGGCCCTGAGTTTGCGGTACGGTATGAAACCGAGAATTCGATGAATATGGAAGTGCATCGGTTCGTTGGCGGGTTCACCATAATGGTACGTGACCAGGTGAAGTTCATGGCCACGCTCGTGGAGGGTCTCCGAAAGCTGCCTGATCAATACTTGGGAGCCTTGAGAAGTGGGGAAGGGGCAGGCGGCGACCATGGCGATACGATATCGCTGCGTGGGTGACCGAAGCGGCTTCCCGGTCATTCCAGATATCCCAGGCGTCTCAATCGCTCCTGTAATTCATGGGCGGCGGCCGGCGAATAGGGTTGCGGCTGCGGCTGACCCGGTTCAGGCAGCACCGGCATGATCCCCCTGTATCGTTCCGGAATCTCACCGTCCGGGAACAGCTCCTTCACCGGAGAACCATCGAGCCCCGCGGGTGGCTCCTCGTCCAGGATGGCGTAAATGGTGGCGGCCATGTCCACAAGCCCGTAACCATCCACACGCCCGGCCGGCAGGGATGGCGCGGCGAGCAGCATGATGCCGTCCCGTCGATGTGTTCCGTTCATGCCGCTGCCCTTGCCTCCCAGATGCCGCGCCGGCGGGATCCTCGTCACGGCCGGACCTGGTCCGTGACTGCTTCCAACAGCGTAGCTGTAACCGTCGTCAAGAGCTGGTTCCAGGATCAAATCGGGGGCCCTGCCGGTACCCGGTCCCTGGTAGAGATCCTCGCGGTTCCAGACTCGCTTGATCACCGATCGGCCGGTGTAAGGATCCTTCCAGTCGAGCAAACGAGTGGAGAGTCCCTTCCTGAGTTCCTCATAACGGTCTGAGGGCACGATCCCTTCCGGTTCTCTACCTTTTAGATTGATCCGGATTCCAGGAAGATAGTTTTCTTCATCGGAATACGCCATTGATCCCTGCCAGTCGGCCTTGGCCTGTCGCCAGCGGGATTCGATCGCGTTGGCGATTCGGCCGCTTCCTGTCCGGAAGAACGCTTCCTGCAGGCGAACCGGCAGCAGGCGTGGGCCGATAAGCCTGCTGAAGCCGGCGAGTGCGCCGCGCCGATGCACGGGAAATCGCAGGTAGCCGGCTCCCGCCAGCCATCTGTTCAGATGCAGGACTCCGGTGCCGGCGCCTCCGAATCCGTGGTCGGAGGCGATCATCACGGGTGTGGCCGGCCCGGCCGCATCCACCAGTGCGCCGACCGCCTCGTCCAGTTTTTTGTACACATCCTCGAGTACCGATCCGAACCGAGCTGCGCCGGAGGCATCGAACCTGGGAGAGGCACGATCGTGGTAGGCCCAGAAGTGGTGCGCGGCAGTATCCGCTTCTCCGAACAGCACTCCGAAGCAATCCCAGGAACCCTTCCGGAGCAGGTGCAGGGCCGCCTCCCGTTTGCGTTCGATGGTGCGCGGAAAACTGGCCGCGGCGCGTTCGTGCCAGTCTCTGTTGATCCTGGTTTCCTGTACTTCGGCGATCATGAGCCTGCCGGACGTCCGTGCCAGTTCACGATATAGGGCGCGGGGATGGTAAAAGGTCCGATCGATGCCGACGGTAACCGGGGCATCAAAACCGCTGATCATGATGCCATTCACCGGATCCGGTGGATAGGTACCCGGAAACAGCATGGCACACACCTTTCGCCCACGCCCGCTGAGTACCTGCCAGAAGGTTGGGGTAAGCCGGAACGTTGAGTTCACGAAAACAACCTTGTAGGTGCCCTCGATTTGCTGGGTGAACCCGAAGATACCGTGCTTACCGGGATTCACACCGGTCATGAAGGTGGTCCACGCGGGTAGCGTGAATGGCGGTATCGTGGACCGCAGCCGGCAGGACACGCCGCGTTCCAGCAGTGCCTTGATGGCGGGGAGTTCACCTCTGCCGATCAATGGATCGATGATATCGAAGGTCGCTCCGTCCAGTCCGATCACGAGCAACCTGGTGGGGGCTCGATTGGTCACCGGGCCGTGTGGCTTGGGAATGACGGTGATTATTCCCAAGCCTCCCCGTCATCCTCTTGGTCACCATCGGAACGGCCGGGCGCCGCGTATCCCAGGGTTTCCAACTGCGCCCTCAACTCTTCATCGATGTCGGTCTGCTCCCTGGCAACCATTTTTGAGTAGGCTTCATCAATATGGGATTTCAGGAGCGGATCAAGCTCCAGCACCTTCCCGTACTCATTGTTATACAGGTTTTGCATCTCCCCCGGATCTTTGGAGAGGTCATACAGTTCGGCCGGCGGCAGCCCTCTCGGATTGCCCTCGTTGGACCGCAGAAGCTTCCAGTCCCTGGTGCGCAGGATCTTGATCACGTTGCCTTCGAAGTCCTCTTCGGCAAAGACCGCATCGGTGGTCATAGGGATTGAGAACGGGGGTAGCAGAAGGTGACCCTGCATAGTCTCTGGTTTGGGAATGCCGATTCGCCCAAAGATCGTCGGGGCGATATCAAGGAGCCTGGCCAGCCCATCGACGCGCCGCCCCGCCAGATCGCTTTCCGGCAACTTGATTATCAATGGCACCTTGATCTGCTCGTCATAGAGGCTGGTGCCGTGCCACCATCCCTTGTGTTCGTAAAATTCCTCGCCGTGATCGGCGGTGATCACGATCATGGTCTGGTCATACAATCCCATGGCGCGCAGCCGGTCAAACAACTTTCCAAGATGCTGGTCGACAAATTGCACCTCGGATTCATACGCTTCGATGAAGGGTTCACGCCAGGTCATGGCTGGATCGCCCATGCTGACCCTGGCATAACCAGTGCCGTCGTACGGGTGACGGAAGTAAGGATCATGCGTCTCCATATAATGCATGAACATAAAGAAACGGCCCTTGGATTGATTCTCCTCCAGCCACTGGATACCGTTTTTGTTCAACACCTCGGCATCCTGGTAGTAATGGTTGACCTTCTTGTCCTTGAACAGGAACCGCTCGCGGATCAGGCGCAGCACGCCATAATAACCCAGTTGTGATGAGTCCGCAGATGCGAAGAAAAAATAGTCCGGAGCGAGGTAGTGATACTCGTGAAATCCCTGCTGGAAATTAAATTTCGGGGCGATGTTGATGTTGTTGGCGTAACCGACGCAGTAGTAGCCGTTGTCCGCAAGTACCTCCGCCAGCGTGACCACGCTTCCCGGCAGGATGTCCGGCTTGCGATAGGTCTGATGCGTGGAGGGATACAGGGACGTGAAGATAGTTGCGGTTGACGGTCTCGTCCAGGAGGACTGCGAGAAGGTGTTCTCGAACAGAACCGATTCCATGGCCACCTGATCGATGTGGGGCGAGAGGTTTTTCGGGTGACCGTAACAGCCCAGGAAATCCGCCCGTAACGCATCTATCATGATCAGCAGGACGTTGGGTTGCGCGGCATTGGCCTCCTGAGCTGTCCGCGATGGCGGCGGTTCCGTCTGGTGCTTCAACCGGTTGAAGACGACCGAACCAATCAGGGCTGTGACTATGAGGGCGACCACCAGGCCGCCGGCGCCTATCGGCTTGAAGAGCACGTGATCAGGAACCTGCCTGGCAACGCGGCGCAGCACGATGTAGGAGACCACGAGAATGATCGATGCGGACAGCAGAATCACGAGCATTCCCCAGGAGGGAATGGGCTTTTCCTTCATGACATCCCTGAAAACCCGATAGCGGGTGAGAATGATGGCATTGATACTGAACATGAGCGGTGTCATGAAGGCGAACACCCTGGCCATGGAACGGCGGCGTTTAATAACGATCGCCATGAGGGCGAGGACGATGCCAAGACCGAGTCCCTGCAATCCGCAGATCAGTGTATAGAGGATGGTGGCGTAAGGGAGTATGGAGAAATGTACGGTTTCCCAGTTCTTGGCGATGATGGCCCAGGCCTCGATGAATCCCAGCAGGGAACCAGCCACGGCGCCACCGAGCAGACCTCCCGCGATTCGGTTGAGCAATTGGGCTCTATAGTCGAAATGTCCTTCCTTCACGTATACCCCTTTCCATGCGGTCGATCTAGTTTCTCCTGCGGACCGCCTCGAGATCCTCCCGTTTCAGTGGCCGGTAATTTGCCGGTCGAAGGATGTATACAAGCGCTCCCGGCATGCTCAACAAGAATTCACCGATCCAGAAACCGAGGTGCCCAAGCATGAACGCCTTGGCCGCACCAGTCTGCGGACCGAGCAACAAGGTGAACACCAGCTCCCGGATTCCCTCGCCGCCAATAGTCGGCCCGAAGACCGTGCCCGTGATCATCAATGGGCTGGCGAAAAATATATCATAAATGTCGACATTTGTCGCGATGATGGAGCGCATGGTGCCGAAATACATCAAGATGGTGCCGATATGCACCAGGAAACCGAGCAGGATCGCCTGGAGCAAGAGGAGTTTCTTGTCGCTGTAAGCAGTGGTTGCCTTGACGACCTCGTCGATTTTGCCCTGGAAACGTTTCTTCATCGGAAATGGCGCCAGATCGAATATGGTGGTGGCCAATCGCGGCCAGAACAACAACAGAAGGACGAAGGTGATGAAGATGGCGAGAAACGCCAGAATGCCATACAGCAGTACCGGTTTTTGAATATCCAGGATACGGGTACCCAGGGGCAGCGTCACGAATACAAGCCCGAACAACGCGATGAAGCCGATCAGTTTCTCCACCGCAATGACCGCGGTGCATTCAACTGGCCGCCTGGTCTGACGAATGGAATCGTACAATCGGTAGCCATCCAGCCCCAGCGTGCTCGGCAGGAACATGCCGAAAAAGCGCCCTACGAAGAATGTTCCGGCCAGGTACCGGAAGGGCAGGCGGATCTTCTGGCCACGCAGCAGGACCGTCCAGCGCCCAAGGCTGGCGAATATACCGCCGGTCTTCATGACAGTCGCGAACAGGATCCAGAACCAGAACACGCTCATGTCGAGGTTCCTGATCTCATTCCAGAGGTCCTTCGGTGTGATGGGCGCCACCCGCCACCAGCCCTTGCTCTTGAGATACACCACTTGGTCTGCGGTGTCGGCCAGTTCGACTTCCATGAACGTGTCACCGCGCTTCACGAACACTCTTGTCAAGCCACCTTCCACGCAGTGGACATCGCGATCCACGGCGAGGAAACCGCCGTCTTTGGCGGGATCCTTGACAAGATACGCATGACGGTTGTCAAGACTGCAAAGATCCTCGACGGTCGCCGGAAACGCTTCCGGCTGGCCCCTGAGCGCACCCAAAAAACGCTTGCCCCGTTTGAAGAACATGGCATCGCCGTTATTTAAGACCGAGCGATCCATCGGTACATACCGTTCGCCAAGTTCGGTAAAAATCAGTGTGAATAATCCCAGGGTGATCAGAAGCTTGATTATCCATTTGAGCTTGTTCTTCATCGTCTGAAATGCTCCCGTGGCTGCTGGTTCGATCACATTGCCGGCGGACTGACTTCAATTATCGATCTGCGTGTCGAATCATGGCGCTGTATCGTCCGCGACGCCCGACATGCCTTGAATCCGGCTCACGTTACCAACCAATGCTTTATTAGTCAACATTGCACCTGCCTCGCCTTTCGTTTCGACATAAGGATTCCGGCTCGGATTCTGTCTGACGGTGGTAGTGCCGGGATCAGGTTGAAAGGCACTCCCTCTGTGCCACCCTGTGAAAACAGATGCATTGCGTATGACTCAAAATCTACTACATCAACCAGGCGAGGCGCTCTTTCCCAATGGGGTCGTACCCGGAATCTTGTAATGATCGTCGTGGTGCGTTGGCGTTCAATCTTCCACGGCAGCCAGGCGAGGCGCTCTTTCCCAATG
>JAFGDC010000108.1 GCA_016932295.1 candidate division CSSED10-310 bacterium | reverse complement strand
GTGGCCACAAGAAACGACCGGAACTCTCCGGTGGGAACACAACCTTGAACTCTCATAAGAACTGGACCAAAGACCGGGGGCTTGCCAATTCTGAATCTACAGAAAATATTACTTCAAAATCTTGATATGGATAATATTGTAAATAATCTATCGTCTCCCACATATTTAATTTTATTTTTTTTGGCCGCCTATGCTCTTCTAGTAAATTAGCGACATCTTCTGCATCCCACTTAACTCCGATATCCTCTTTATCAACATAAAAATTTATCTTTTTAAGGTCGTTAAATATATTATCCCAATATGCATATGCTATTTCTCTGTTCGTGTCAACACTTGCACTTGTCGACTTATTAATTGATCTATATTGATGTAAGTAAAATTTGATAAATGGTTTATTTATAATCATTTTGTTATTTACAAACTTATTTTTTTGAACTACTTTATAAACCCCTCGTTTCAGTAGCTGATTCTCATAATAATTCATATCCTTACTGAGCGTGAAAGTCTCATTGCAGAAAGTCTCATGACGCTCATGCCACCCATCAGATAAAATAATTACTACCTGTTTACTATTTAAATCTCGCCCTTTGATTTTCTGAAAATCACTTGGGAATTCTAGACACTTATCCATCTGTTCATCTAAAACTAAAAATAAAGAATTAAAATCGGAAAACCCGGTTGAAAAAGTGTTTAACTTTTTCGGTATTCTTGTATCAAAGATTTTTAATTGTTCGTTTTTAGATGCTATATTTTCTAAGTACTTACGAAAATAATCTTTATATGAAATATTCAGTTCCAATAGCGGCCTGCCGAGTTCATCCGAAGTTGCTTGCTCACACACAGCGACTGCTTCTGAAGCAAAGAGGATCAATGTCAATCTATCCGTCTCTTCTTTCATGTTATTAATTATTGCATCCAATAACGCAATCGCATCGCATTGAATGCGATAATCTTTTGATCCCGAACAATCCAAACATAAAATAATATCAAGAGGTGAACAGTTATAATTATTTATATTAAATATATCTTCACTTGAAAAGCAATAATTACGTATTTGAATTAACTGCATTGCCATTAAAGTAAGTGCTGTTTTAATCATTAATTTTTTCATCGATTCACCTTTTAAAATGTTTTTAATCTCAAGAATTATGGACAACCTATAAGATAAAAATTTAAAAATTTAATTTTTATTCCACACCCTAAACACCGCTCTCACCTTTTCATCATCCCAAGCCTCGAATTTTTTATGTTTGATGTCGAACTGGTGATACGCGGGATCCACCAGGATGAATTCACCCACATCGGCATTGATTCCGGCACAACCATGACTCACTTCCTTTCCCGTATAATCCTCCTTGACACTCACGTACTTGGCCTGCAACCCGGCCAGCCGCGCCATGGCGATGTACAACACCGCCTGCTCACCACACACTCCTGCCCTGTCCTGCAAGGTATAATCCGCCCCCCGATACTCCCCCTTTTCCTTTGACTCTATTCTTCTTTTCATCGCTTCATCATACGGCACGTTCTTCTGCATCCAATCAAATATCGCCTTCGCGCGCTTCCTCAATTCATTCCGCCGATACGGCGCCACCACCTCATTCGTGATCTGCACCATCTCGGGACTCAATGCAAAAGGATCAGGTTTATCATTCTCTGTTATTACCACACTATACCGGCTGTCATCAACCCCTTTTATGTCATATCCGGGTAACTCATCCTTCTTTTTAATCACGGTCGGAATACTTGCCGGCGAAGCAACCACCGCCACTCTCCGTGAAACCGAACGCGGTTCAGCCCTGGACAATGCACCCACTAATATCCCCACTCCCGCCAATCCCAATACCGTCAGCAATACCAATGTCCAAACTTTTGGATTACCGGATTTATGAGCAGTACCCTTTCTACCACCCCCATCCAGTCCGGCGGGACGCCGGCCGAGCCTGGAGATTCCACCCCTCAGCCGGCGCGACCGGCTCTCCGTATCCCGCCGCCGGCGCTCCACCGGCAACCTGTGCTTCTTCAAAAGACCACTCAATCGTCCCATCAGTCCGCTCCGATTCCCGGTAACCACCAAACCTTTCCAGATACACTCCACTGCCGTTTCTCGTTCCACAGTATAATGATCTGATCCTCTTCCCGCAAAAGGTGAGAACCCGTTCACCACGATCTGCAAACCGGGAAAATCCCGCTATCAGTTTATCACATACCCACACACACCCACGGGAGACGGCGATTCTCCCGCGCTCACACTGAACTGCACCAGCGCCTCATGCCAGCCCGGATCAGGATCAGCCGGCGTAAACGACACGGCCACATCCCGAGTTGGCACCGCAGTGGTCAGCTCCACCAGCGCCGGCTGTCCCGCCGCCAACCCGAAGGACTCGAACTCCATGTTGACCACCGTCAGATCGACCAGCGCCGATTCACCTGAAACCAGCTCCAGATACCCGACGGCAAAGGACTCGATCGGCATGTTCGGCAAGGCATGACCGACACACACCTCACAAGAACCGGGAACACTACTGCTCCGGCACGCGGGATCATCGGCATTCCCGTACAGGGTAAACGCCACCACTGTCTCTCCATGTGTCGGCGTGGCGGTTCTGGTCGGCGTTCGAGTAGGCGTCGGTGAATGCGATCCACCGGATGTCGGCGTTCTCGTCGGTGTGAGAACAGGCGTATGCGGACCTGCCGGCGTACTCGTCAGGGTCGGCGTGACCAGCGGGGCACTTGGCAACACCTGCAGTTCCGGCCAGACCGCACGGGCACCGTTCTCATCCACGACATCCAGGCACACGGCTACACCATTGATAATCTGTGGGACACCCGCCTCCATCTGCAAACCCAGCAGTGCATCAACGGGCGCCAGACCATCCGGCAATGTCGATGTCCGGTCGCAGAACAGGATATCGGAATCCCGCAACGTCACCCTTTGCACCACTCCGGCGCCGAGAGGATGGCCGAAAAATACCACAAACTGCAACGTGCTCAGGATGTTCGGCTCCATATCGGTACGCCACCAGCCGCCGGCCAGGACAACCGGACCGGTTTCGTCCTGCATGCCATCTCCCGGCGCCGTCCGCGCCACACGCTGCCGCAGCACCTCCCCGATAAGCCGCGCCATGGCGGCGGTGATCTCCGGGCGGCTCGTGATAGCTTCACCGGAATCCGGTTTGACATAGAATTTCGGCCAATAATCGCTCTCGTTGCCTGCATTATCGACCACCGAGATCAACAGCAGCAATCGATACACACCAGACGGTTCATACCATGCGGCCAGTGACGGGAAATCGAAGGTCCACTGCAACAGGCTGCACATATAGGGCTCGCCGGAATCACCAAGGTCATACTTGTCAAATTCATCCACCGAGTACACACTCCGCCTGTCAAGCTCATATATGGCATGGCCGACTTCACATGAAAGAACAACCTCCACCAAGTGGTCCTCCGGATCATGAACGAGCGCCAGCAGATCCAAGGGGCCTCCGGTATCCTTGTAAAACGTGGATCCCATGAAACCGGCACACAGAATCAGCGGCGGCTCATTCGGCGGCTCGCAGGCGGGGGTCGCGGTCACCAGGTGCGGGATGGTGGGACGGGATGTGGGTGAGATTTCCGGCACGATAGTGGGAGGATGTGCACCGAAATATCCGCCACCGGATCCCGGTGTGATCTGATCGTTCACACAATCATTTTCCGCAAACACGACGGCTCCGCGTGAATCCCATTTATCCACCCGGATCACTATCGCACAGGCGCTTACAACCGCCAATAAAGCCATTAAAAATGTTCTGAATCCTTGTTTACTCACTTTCGTGTCTTTCATTTTTCGGTTCCTAAATCACAAACCGGTAAACCAGGCGCAACCTGAACCCGTGAAAGGTCTCATCGATACGGCCCCGGTCGGTCTCGCTGCGATCCAGCACCTGGTAGGAATACTCCAGCATCGGCTTGAATCCGAAGGCGCGGAAATGATACCCGATGCCGGCATTGACCGCGTACCAGGGATCGGTATCCGAAATATCCCGTGATGAACCGTCAGGAAGCAACAAGGTTGAAGACCATGAAGCAAACGGTGAATAGAGCATGGAAACATGATAAAAAATATGCGATTTCAAGTGCTCGTGTTGCCACCTCAAACCCAGAGAAGGGATCATTGCATCCTCATCCCCCAGTTTTTCTCCGGACCATTCCTCGTCGTATTCGTAGTATTTCAAACCGGCTTCCGCGCACAGCGACCCCCAAATCCGGCAACCGGCATACAGATCGACATCCCGCCGCGAGGCATCCCGTTCATCCAGTTCGTACCTGTCACCCTGGTGATACATGACATAACTGTAGAGACGCCCGTAATCGATCCCGAGCGAACCGCCCAATACCGGCACGGCATCATAATCGAACTGGTTTCCTGATTCGAACGACCAGTTCGCATACCAGACCGAAAGTCCGGCCGACAGACCCAACCGTGCACCCTGCGCCGTCCGTACCGCCATGGTGGCAAGCATCACAACGCCCATGCACAGAACCATCCTTCGCCTGTGTATCATCTTTTCACCCTCCCACGGTTTGTGAATAACTTTTCTTCATCCTGTGCAATGTCTCATTGTCAATCTTCAGAACGATGCCGTGAGCATCCTCGTTTAACGTTACGAACGTGTCCAGGAACAGTGACTTCGCCCGGCGGTGTTCCTTTTGAAGCTGAAGATCTTGAGAATACGGCATGAACATCTCGGTCTCCAGAGCCCCGATACAATCGATCTCGCTTTGGTCGGGAACGAAAAAATAACCGATACGATCAATCCACAAGTCATTCACGGACTTCCAGGCATTCCTCAGCAGCCAGCGGTTGGCGAGCAGCACCTCCGCCCAGCAGCCATGGCCCGAGCCTGCAAGCTCTTTTCTTCTCAATGTGAATTCCTTATGTGTCAAGGCATTATTCGCCGCCCACCCGGCCAGGTCATACACGCTCTCTGTTTTGCCGGAATTTCCACCGGCAGATTGCTTCCTGTACAACCAGCCGCTCTGAATCGAGATCGGACCGATTTTACCGAGCCGCGTCTTCAACCACCTGACCTCGGAAGGGGTGAACCCCCGGCCTGGCAGATCATCCTGTGAAGCGCCGGCACCCCGCCCGATGACGATGCTCCCTTCTTTTTCCATCCTGACCACCCTGGTCTCCGGCAACAGTGTTTTGATGGAATCCATGATCCTGTTTATCTTGTCGCAGGCATCGCCATCTGAGGCCAAGGGAGACTGTTGCGCCAGGCTGCACAGGAGCAGCAGCGATTCGTCGGGTAGCCCCGGGTAGAGACGCGGCGCATACAACCCGTTCGGTTCACTCACCACGATCCGGCTGCCGGAGAGGTCATCCGATAGTCTGTCGCCTTGAGAGTCACAAAGTGCCGTTATATGTGCTTCCATGTCCTTATCATGCCATATCCTGCAGACACCGGTCTTGTCAGACAGGGTTTTCGCTTTTCCCGCCTGATCCAGCGACCATTCCACCTGGTAACGATTAAATGGCACGGCGCCGGATCCCGTCACCAACTGAATCCGTGTACATGCCATATCCTTCTCATGCCGCATACCTGATGACTCCTCCGCCTTCATGGATACCCTGAATACCGATCTTTCCTCCGGCGGCACATCGTCAACCTTCAGTTCAGATGCCACAAAACCGGAACGATGCAGCACACACCTGTCAAACTTCCGCACCGCGTACATTCCGGGCGCGAGCACCATCCACGCTTTCCCAGGCGATTCGCGGGTTGGTTCGTAGACATCGAAACTCACGCCCGGCAAGGGTTCTGAATGGTTCCCGATGCGGGGGGCGGCGGCGAACACCAGCACCACCACGTAACCATCGGGGGGACAGCAGTCCGGGATCTGCTTCCAGCCGTTCAACCACAGGTGCAGGCATTGATCTCCATCGTATCGGACGCTTTCCTGCACCAATGGCATCACATGCCTTTCCTGGAGGCTGTCGTGAGTGATGGATACCTTGAGCCGATCATACATCGGTTCCATGAAATCGACGCAGGGGTAGTACCCGGTCTCTTCATCCATGATGAGAGTATAATTCGCCGTCTCGAACACCAGTTCCGGACAGCTCAACAGCTCACCGCCGCGACCGTGCACATACACTTTATGCACATTCCTGAATGGTTTCATCCGGATGATGTAGCGCCTATCGGGCACTTCGAGCATGCGCATCGATGTCTGCTCGAAAGGTTCGTACCCCTTTACTTTACAATGGAAGTCATACTTCTTGTTAACCAAAAACTCCCCTGTGTTACCGGTCAGGAACTGCCAGTCGGCTTCTCCTTCACCTTTGTAGGTGACGGCATGATCCGCAACTGGTTCCCTGGTCCTTGCATTGAGCACGCTCACCTTGACATTCACACGCTCGGCGTCGCAGGTCATATCATAGGCCAACAGGGGAACCGGTTTGATCAGATCGATGGTCAGCGCGGCCTCCGGCTGGAACGTGAATCCCAGGCGCGATACACGCAATGACAGGCTTTCCGGCCACACCTCCAACCCTCTGATGCCAAGATCTATAGTATCGCGTTTTTCTCCGGAAGATGACATGGTATCGACGGTCAGGACGGGACCATGCACATCGCCGCCATTGGTGTCCCGCAACCCGAACTGAAATGGCTCCTCTCTGGTGGGATATTTGTTCGTCACTTTCACTGATATGGGGATGACCGCTCCCACTGCCACCTCTTGGATTGAAGGTGTTGTTGATGCATTCATGCGGACCCGGCGCCGCCAAAGGTATTCGTCGCCTTTGACCTCCATTGTGAATTCACCGGAACCCGCCGCGCCGATGTAACTGCCCACATAGTAGGGTCCGGACACATCCGTTACCGCATGACAATCGTGCCGTTTCTCTCCGACGAGCATGGTCACCAGCCGCGCATCGGTTATGACGGGTGCCCTGAGTGGTCCGGACACGACCGGTTCGACCAGTCGAAGACGGTAACTGCATTCCCGCAGGGCGAGCGCCTGCAACATATCCTGCGGCTGCTCCTCAAAGGGCAGAATTTCCACCATCTGTTCCAGGGTTTTGCCCGGATGGCATTGCACCGCCGCCAGCCTGAGTTCCCCATGGAACACGAACACTTCCACACTTGAGGTCGCCACGCCACTGGCGGCCCGGCGGGCACGATATTCGAACGACCAATCTTTTTGCGGGGAATCAATACGTTGCACCTTGATTGGGTAACTCTCTGAAGGGCTGGCCTTGACATAGACGATGCAGGCGCCGCCGGGAGACCATGCGGGCCCCATCACCTCGTTCACCATTACGTCATTCTCCGACAGAAGTCGATCATGATTGCCGGCATTGGGATCGAGGCAGGTGTAATAACCGGCGATATGAATCTTGAACTTGGTGGGATCCTGACGGTTATGCCTGTTCGAGTAGAATGCGATCTGGTTGCCGTTGGGCGAGAAGGAGCCATGTAGTTCATCGGCGCCGGGATCGTCCACCAGCCTGTGCATGTCGCCCTCGCGCAGGAACTGCCTGTTTTCGAAACTCATGCCGGCAAGCAACTGATCCCGGTAAATGAAATACAAGCCGAACGTGTATCCCGAGGAATGGGTGACCATCAAACCATCACCGGCGGGATGCCATTTCGGTGTCAGGAACATGGTATGGGGCAATGAATTGGTAATCTGCACCTGCTCTATGGGTTGGATTTCCGCGCCACTGACACGGGCGCTGAACAAGGCGGTGATGTCCTCGGGAATTTTGGCGATCCAGAGATCGCCTTGTTTGATAAACGCCACCGAAATGTAACCGGGAAAGAGCGGATTTCCATTCACCGTCTCCACCGCCGGCTGGATTTCGATTTTGGCATCATTGGTTATCCTGATCTGTGGACCGCCGGGAGTATCGACATCGGCGATGCACAGGTCATGTCCGGTGCCGGTAGTCTTGAGAAATATACAATAGTGATGGCGGCCGCGTGAAACCGACCGTTCCGGCAGCCAGCAGAAGTTCCGCCCCAACTGCGCGGTGCCCGAACCAGGCGACGCCGCGCCCAGCCGGCCGCCCTCGAACGCCGCACGATCGATGGACTGGGGGCTGGTGAGATATCGCACCTCATCACCTGATGTGCCCAGGGCCGTGCCGTGTTTGTTCAGCCGATATACCAGGACTTCACTGGTGTCCCGGTCTCGTTCGGTCACCGCGATCCACTCTCCATCGGGCGACGGCACGGGACATTCCTGGGTTTTCGCGAATCCGTCACGGCCGGCGGCGACAATCCATATCAGCACGATGAACATACCACGCTTCATATCGTCTCCTAGTGCATCAGTGGGAGGGATAACAACCGGGCGACATCATCCAGTATCCCGGCGGGAGGGAAGGTGCGGGTGAGGGAAAAAAACGCCGCGTTGAATTCCTTGGGACACTGTCTGCGATAGAAGAACCACGCCTTCATTGCAACCAATCTTGGTCCTTCCATCTTCACATCGAAATCATCGATCGAGGAGCCGAGTAACTCCATGAGCGGTATGGCCCGATCATGCCAACCGCGATCCTCCAATCCCTGTATATAGGCCATCAGCAGATCGCATGCATCCAGTTCGTCGCCATCCATGATGCGCAGTGCTTTCCCGTTGGTTTTGGTGCAGAAGGCGCGCTCGGTCTCCAGCCAGTCACCATGCCGGCTGAACGGTACCGCAAGGTCGCCGGCGATGGCTTCCAGGCAGTCCACGCCGATAGTCGCCAGATCCACGTCACCGGATCGACCATCGTACAACAGGCGGCCGCACGCCCGCGTAGTCTCGCGGTTCATCAAACGGATCACTTCACGGTCCACCTTGCCCGGCGGAATGGACTGCCCGTTGTCGCCCAGATACGCACCCGACATGGCATACATGGCATGCAGGCCGGTCGGCAGCGGCCCCTGGCCATACAGCCGGAAAACCTCCGATGCCTCGTCGAGGCGGGACAGCCGCACCAATGCATCGAGCAGCATCGATCCCACCCAGACGGGCTGCAGATCGGTCCGGCCGGTGGCGAGGTAGGCGCGGAAATCGATGACGGCCGTCTCGAGAAAGAAACGGCGCAGTACACTGAAGGCGGCAGTATCGATGCACCAGACCGAAGCGGGATCGTTCCCCGGCCGCGCGGTCATCCGCTCCATGAGATGCAGATCCTTTCTCCTGTCCCTGGAGTTGAGCAGGTTGCCGCCCTGGTGCATGTTATCCAGTAAAAACCGCCATGAGGTAGTGCGATATTCTCTGTCCTGTCCGATAGCCAGACAACCGGATTGAAGTCCGGCATCGCCTTCAAGGTAATCGTTGATAACCTTCGCCAATGACAACAGGTCACCTTCCTCGACGTACGATGCGGAATTGAAAACGGCATCGCAGAGACGGTTCGCGGCTGGTGAATTGCTGGTACTCTTGTAGCGCGCCACGCATGACAACGCCTGGTCATTCATATTAAGGCGTTTCAGCACGAACGCGTAATGCAGCCAGAAGTCATCCGCCTTGATTTTTTTCGCGACGGGTGAAGTCACCGGCGGCGCATCAACCGCCAGGATCGATTTATGTCGCTGGTAGTAATTGTCATAGTAATCCCTGGTCAGCCGGAGCGCCAGCCGTTCGACATCTTCCGTCAGAAGGGCCAGATGCCAGGCGGCATACCCAGTGATGGCGCGCACGATCGGGTCGTCCCGGCCACAGGCATCCTTGAAAACGCCATAGTAGTCTTTTTTCTCGTACAGGCGGCGATTGAGTTCCCGCGGGTCGACGCCGGCATGACCGATCCACCCATTCAAGAAAATCAGCGCACCCAGGCACACTGCAATCGCACGCAGGGCAAGTGTAGTATTCATCGTAGTGGTTGCCTCCACAACCTGGCCAGGCCGTCACCGAACAGGAATAAACCGAACATGTACATGATCAGGACCAGCATTGGATAGAGCACGGTGGAAAAGGAGCCGCGCATGAAAAAGCGCAGATTATCGGCCGCCACCGTGGCGAGGGAATGAGCGGGAGACTGTATGCCGAAACCCAGATAGGACAGCAGCGCTTCCATGAGGAAGGCCTGCGCCAGCATGTTGGTGCCGTCAATGACCATTTGTTTGCCGCAGTTGGCCAGGAGAATGTGGCGGAAGACGATGACCCGGGTGGTCAGTCCCAATGACTGGAGTGCTTCGATGAATGACTCCTTTTGCAGGGTCTGTATCCTGGCTTTGATTCGTTCCGATATTTTTGGTATGAAAAAAATCGCTGTCACGATCCATAGCTTCGCTGCCGTATAGCCGCCGGCCTGACTGATTCTGCCCAGGGCGCTCAACACCAGCAGAACACCCAGCAGTCTGGGAATGGAACCCAGCAGTTGACTGATACCGTCGCAGACAGGTCGAATCCAACGCCATTGAAAGGGAAACCGGCTGCCCACCCCGAGAGCGGCACCGAAAATAACGGTGATCACCGGAACCAGCAGAATCCACGGGAAATAGGCCCGGTTGGCGTGATGAATGAGGCGCAGCAGGTCGCGGTTTCTCCCGTCTGTACCGAGCGGGTGACCGGGGCATGGCGGGCAGGGAATGACCTCCAGGGAGCGGTGGGCCACGCCGGCGCCACCCAATCTGCCCGAAGCCTGCCAGTCGCCGTTGAACTCCTCGTACCCCAGCGGCTTGCATTGGCTCTCCGCCAGCGGCGCCCGGTCCGGCGCGGCGACCCATGCCGGTAGTTCCACACACCAGGAAGTCACGCCAAGGACCATCCAGAGCAGCACGACCGGCGAACCGGCGATCAATTCACCGGGCAGCCGGCGACGGCGTCTGACGGCTGTCGCATGGCGAAATCCGCCGCGCCGGAGAATGTTCCAACAGTGATTC
>JAFGDC010000107.1 GCA_016932295.1 candidate division CSSED10-310 bacterium | reverse complement strand
CTTGCCGTACCGGTCACCATCGACATAGACGATATGGGTGATATCCGGCACCCGTCCATTGGAGATATATTTCTTGGCAGAAAAGATCAGGCGCTCCTCGGGGATTTCCTTGGGAATGGGGGCGGCGCCGCCGGCATCGCCGCTGCTTTGCGGCCGGCACTGCAACAGGTAGAAATGCGTGCCATCGGAAGCGAACTCGATATCCACCGGTCGTTCAAAATGCTCCTCGAGCGTTTTCAAAATGGTATGGAGTCGTTCTACGAATGGGCTTTTGGATATGAGTGAATCGAACGTCGGCAGCAGATCGTCGCGGTCGAAGTCGATGTTGAATCCGACCGGCTGTTGGAGCAGGCCTTCCTTGTGGATGGAAAAGATCTGTTTGACCTTGGGATACTCCCACTCCACGCGCCGGATCAACTCCCGCAGGTTAACCGTCTCGAAGGTATTGTTGCGCAGGTTGATGACATCGACCATCTTGGGTGAATACCTGATGATTTCATCCGGGGAGACATTTACTCTCAGGCTTGGCTGCCCCGGGGCAATGAGGATGGGGTAGTCGTCGCTGGTACGATCCACTGCCCTGGTGCCCAGTCCGGGCACGAGACGAATGAGCCCGTCCTCGCGGCGGATGCGCGGTGACCAGCGGAACTCGTTATGACTGAAGGCGACTCCCGCATAGGCGGGGAAGAAGTAATCACCCGTTCGCTGGCCCACTACCTCCTGTATCAGGATGCCCATCTCCTCGTGAAAATCCAACAACTCGCGCTCTGCCCGGTACTCGATGGGATCAGGACCGAACGTCGATGCATACACCTCGGCGATAGCATCCATCAGCGCATCGAGCCGCTCTTCCTTGCCTCCCTGGTTGGCGATGAACAGGCTCTTGTACTTGCCCGAGAACGCCGCGCCTATGCGATCCTCCAGCAGGCTGGAGCTGCGCACGATCAACGGGCAGTTTTCGAAATCGTCCAGTGCCCGCGAGAGACCATTCACGATGTCCGGCGGGAACGGAGAATTTTTAAATGTCTGTACGATGTTGGGGTACTCCAGCCTGATCTGATTGATCTCCTTGTATTTTTGCTCGACCACCTCGTCCAGGTTGTTGTAATGCACGAAGTGCAGCATGGCATCGGAGGTGATGTAATATGACTTGGGCACCCTGAGGTTGTTCAGGAGGTCCTGGTCCTTCACTTTGAACCGCAGGATCCGTTCCGCCAGGAAAAGCCCGGCGCTCTTGCCGCCCAGCTTGCCATGACTGTCGGCGGGGGAGATGATGTGATTCTGCAGTTCACAGAAATCCCGCACCTCCACGAAATGCTTGGCGATGTTGATGTATTGAAGTTGTTCAGTGAAAAATCTGCGGATGAGGGACACCTTGACGCTTTTCTGAGTAGGTCCGGAAAAGGTGGTGCCATCCGGTGACATTTCCATGTACCGCCGCAGGGCATCCGCCACCGCCGAGATGGGCAGATACTGGTTTTCCAGCGCCTTGGCGAGAAAACTCAAGCGGTCGTCCAGTATCCATTTGCGGACACGAGCGAGCAGTACGTTGTCGCTCACGTGTTGCTTGGCTATGTCGAATACCTTGGTGCTGAGCTGCGATGTCAGCAGCACCTGTGATTTTTGATGGGGGCGGTTGGTATCCCTCAGCATCTCGTTTTCCCGGCTGCGTTCATGATACCCGGCTTCCACCATCAGTTCAGTGGCGCCCTGAATGCCGGACCAGCACAGCAGATTCAACATCTTGTGCGAGATGCGGGTGTAGAGGTTGCGATCGGTCTGCTGAAGCAGTTCCAGCACCACCTGCCATTCCGGTTTCGTCTCCCTGGCCGCGTTTCCCTCCGCTCTCTGCAGTTCCAGGGTGAATGCTTTCATTTTCCGGTAGACCAGGAAATGCCCCAACCGGTCTGCGATGGCTTTGATGAGGCGCTCTTCTTCTTCCAGGAAAGCGCCGCAGGGTCCCTGGGGAACCGCTTCGAGATACACGACCTGGACCATGCCCTCCACCTTGCCCATGACCTGGATGTCCGCGTGTATGATCCAGTCGGTTTCTGTGAACCCATCGGATTGACAACTGCGCTCGCCGATTTGCACTTTCGCCCTGCAGAGATCGGGAAACCGCCAGCCTGGTGGGATGCTATTGACCACCTCGGCGCAGATCTCACTGATCTCGGCCTCTGGCTGCGCCAGCGCCTCTTCTATCTTGTACAGACAGTTCAATTCCTTGGCCCGCTCCCGCAAGGAGTCGAGCAGCGGTTCTATGGAGTGGTCCTGGTTAACCATGGAGTACTACTCCCCTGCCGTTGCGGCCATCCACCTTGATGGACAGCGGCACGGCGAGCCGCACATGCTTGACCAGGTCGGATGCGGAGGCCGTTTCCTGGCGCTCCAGCCAATCCCAATCAATCACATGCTCTCCGGCATGATGGATCGAGAAGTAAAAGACCTGGAAGCTCGTGATATTGTGAAAAAAGTGGGAACCCTGACTCATCTCCACGTTCATGTCAGGCAGCGTGGCTTCGATGATCACCCTGGCGCCGGAAATTTGATCCCAGGCCACCGGTGTTCCGAGCCAGGGATCGGAGCTACCCCAGCGGCCGAATCCGATGAGGAGATACGGCTTGCCGTCCGCGGTCAACCGCCGGTTGATGGCCTCGATTTCCTGTGCGATTCGTGGCGTGTTCCTGGCTTCGAATCCAGCCGGCCGGACAAAAACCACATCCTCAATGGAGGACAAGGCGCCGTTCCCGAGCACCCTGGTGGAGGCGGCGAGAACCTTCTCTCCGGTCATCTCTTCCGGCTGGAGGTCCACCACATCATGGGATACCACCATGGGTCTGACCTGCAGAAAACCCAGACTCGCCGGCACGGCGTTCCGCCGGTCCAGGTTGACGGCGAATTCGATCTCCACCTCGCTGCCCAACCGCGCCTCGCACATTTCCAGCAGATACCTGACGAGGTCATTGAGCGGTATGGCGCGCTGCTGTAAAAGCGGTGCGAAGGTGATGGCGCGTGGGCCTTCCGGACCTGTGCCCATGACCAGCCGGTCGCTGCTGGCCAGGTAGGTGGAGGAAATGTGGCGCAAGGTGTCATCATATTCCGCTTCGCCAAGGTCGCCCTGGACGAGATACTCGGTTTCGCGGAGCGGATCGTATACCGGCGCTGGTCCCATGTTGACCGCCCAGAACGTTGTCTGGGTGCTTTTCAGGATATCGGCGGTGGAATTGAACGGTGGCAAGGCTCGAGGGAAGGCGGGTGAATAACTCCAGCAGCGGCCTCCGTCAACGATGGTGCGGCCGAGTCCCAGGGCGAGATCGACGACGCCGTCCTCGGCCCGGGCATGGCCGATGGGGTAGAAGTTGTGTGATCTCGCCACGCCCGCCAAGGTTGGATAGAACCTGTTGCCGCGGCGCTCTCCCACTACCTCCTGGATGATGACCGCCATCTTCTCGTCACGAATGTCCTTGTCTGTCATGGCGATGTAGTTCTTGGCGGACTTGAAGAAGGTCGAGGCATAGACAAACTTGACCGCCTCGGTGAGTTTCCGGAACCGGGCATCGGCGGAGGGCAGGTTGTTGGGGATCATCTTGGTGCCGTATACGCCGGCGAAGGGTTCGTACATGGCATCCTCGAGCAGGCTGGAACTGCGTATGGCCAACGGGATGCGGACCGAGTTGGCGATGGACAGGAGATCACCCAACATGGTGGCGGGCAGGTCGGCGTTGACGAAGGCGTGGGCGATGCGGTCATCCGGCAGGTCGGAGCAGGCGATGTCGTACAGGTTGTTCTGCGCCATGAAAGCCGTGAAGACATCGGTGGTCAGCACCACCAGTCTCGGGATGTGAACCGAGATGCCCGGGAACCGTTCTCTCTCCACATGGTCCGCCAGTAAATCCTGCATGACGGCAAGACCCTGCGCCTTGCCGCCGATGGCGCCGTCGCCGATTCTGGTGAACCGGTCAAGACCCTCGAGAAAACGACGTGAGAACCTGGGTATGGTTACTTTTGTCTCGAACTTGGCCATTCCGAATCCACCTCCTCCGGCGCGGTCCCCGAATCTCACCCTTCACGTTCGGGTTCCGGCCCGGTGCTCCGAGCCGCGACGGCTTGACGGAAAGAAAGAAGCCCCCTGGGTGAGCAGGGGGCTTCCATCGGGGACTCTCTAGACCCAGCCGCGCGCGCGGCACGCCTCGACCACGCGGCTGATGGCAATCACGTAAGCGGCATCCCGCATGAACAGTTTGCGTTTGCGGGCCAATTCACTCACCGCCAGATAGGCGCTCGTCATCTTCACATCCAGCTTGCCGAGCACCTCATCCTTTTCCCAGTAATAGTTCATGTTGCACTGGACCTGCTCGAAATAACTGCACGTTACCCCGCCGGCGTTGGCCAGGAAGTCCGGAATCACGAAGATGCCGCGCTGTTCCAGCACCTTGTCGGCGTCGGGAGTGGTGGGTCCGTTGGCGCCTTCAGCGATGAGCTTGACGCGCGGACTGATCTTGCCAACATTGGCGCCGGTGATCTGATTCTCCAGCGCGGCGGGTATCAGGATGTCCACGTCCTGCTCGATCCAGGCGCCGCCAGGCAGAACTTCATAGCCCAGATCGCGAGCCTTCTTCTTGTCGATACCACCGAACCGGTCGGTGATGCCCAACAGTTGATCGAGATCGATGCCATCGTTCTTTTTGAAGGTATAAGACGTCTGATCGGCCTGGTCCCAGGAGGACACGCAGACGACGATGCCGCCCAATTGCTGGTACAACCGCACGGCATACTGGGCGACATTGCCGAATCCCTGCACCGCGGCGCGGGTGTCGGCGGGACGGATGTCCATCTCCTTGAGCGCTTCACGAAGCGTGTAAATCACGCCGAAACCGGTGGCCTCGGTCCGCCCCAGTGAGCCACCCATACCCACCGGCTTGCCGGTGATGAAGCCGGGGAACTTGCCGCCCCGCAGCACTTCGAACTCATCCAGCATCCAGAG
The DNA here is from genome assembly GCA_016932295.1 of candidate division CSSED10-310 bacterium. Next base: position 10,077 of record JAFGDC010000107.1, on the reverse strand, counting down.
CATATGCTGGGCGTTGGTCATTACATCGGGTGCCGGCACGTCCTGTACATGTCCGACATTCTTGTACATCTGCCGGACCCACCCACGGCAGATTCCTTCCTGCTCGCGCTGGCTCAGGTTATGCGGATCACAGATCACGCCACCTTTGCTGCCTCCCAGGGGAATGTCCACCACCGCGCATTTCCAGGTCATCCACATGGACAGGGCGCGGACGGTGTCCTGCGTCTCCTGAGGATGGAACCGAATGCCGCCCTTCCCGGGTCCGCGCGCATCGTTATGCTGCACGCGGAAACCGCGGAACACCTGTACGCTGCCGTCATCCATCCGGACGGGAATGCTGAAGGCGTACTCTCGGAGCGGGTTGCGCAGCAGGTCCCTGGTCGCCTGTTCGAGTTCAAGATACTCGGCAACCTTGTCGAACTGTTCCTGGGCCATCGCGAACGGATTGAAAGCACTTCCTGTCATCGGTTCTCTCCTTTCACCAGTGCGTCACGCACTTGGGAACAGGAATTCTGTACCGTTACCTGATCGAACCGTCGATCTCGGTCCAGTACATGATTGGATACAGTTGTTCGGGGATTGAGTGTGAACAAAACCACTTGCCGCAAGGAGTCGATGGAACTATTCATGTCCAGCCGTTTCTCCCAAAAGGTGCAAAGCATTACTCCCTTTGCCGGTGGCTGTCAAGAAGATTCGGGACGACTCCCTCCCCGGTTGATTCCATCCCATCATGAGGCTTGAGAATCACGCCTCTGCCCAGCCGGCCATCGATCCTCACGTCCAACGGCCGCTCGAGCCGTACGTGCCGGACGAACTCCCCCTCCGCCTTTGCCGGCAGAGATGCCAACCAGTTCCAGTCGATGGCGCCGTCTTTGCCCGGATTCACGGTCATGTATGCCACTCCATGGCTGATGAGGTTCTGGAAGAAATGTGTGCCCTGAGATGGCTCGACATAGAAATCCTCCAGGCCGCTCTCCACGATCACCGAGGAGTTGGCGATCTGCGACCACATGACCGGGATACCCAACCATGGATCGCTGGTTCCCCAACGACAGAATCCGATGAGCACATATCTGGTATCGCCGGCCCGCAGCACGTCGTTGAAACTGCCCAACTCCGCGGCGATGGCCACGGTCCTGGCGCGGTCGAATCGCTCCGGACGCACATACACGATGTCCCTGAGAGTATCTATCCTGCCGTTGCCGAGCGACATGCTGCTGGAACATACCACGTCCTCGTCCCTGATCCCGGTAAGCGAGACATCACCCCGCTCCAATCCCGTGATGGCCGGCCTGATCTGGAGAAAACCAAACTCATCCGGCCGCTCCAGTTCGGCATGGATTTCCACTGCAAACTCGATTTCCACCTCGCACGCCATGCCTTCTCTGCCCAGCTCAAGAAGCAGGGCCAGGATATCGGCCAGGGGAAAGAGTCGGGACTTGAGGATGGGGGCGAAGGTCACCAGTTGCACTCCGTCCCTGTATACGCCTTCATAGAGACGATCGTTGGCGGCGCTGTACGTCGAGCCCAGGTACTGGAGGATACCGTCGTGATGCGCCCGTGTTATGGGTTCCTTCAACAGGTTCATGTCCCTGGCGCTGACCTGGTAGTGTTCATCGGCCCTCATGTCCAGGCTGTAGAATTCCTTCTGCGAGAAGGTCAGGACATCGTCGGTGGTGGAAAATTGCGGCAGGGCTTGCGGGCAGGCAGGGCAGAACCGCAGCACCTGGCCGCCTTCCACCACTGTCTTGCCCAGGCCGAGCGCCACCGATGCCATGCCGTCCCGGGCGCTCATGGGCGGCACGGGGTAATGGTTGAGCGATCGGGCTACACCGGAAATGACAGGATAAAACCGGTCATCGTGCCGCGTTCCGATCAACTGCTGCATCATCACCGCCATCTTCTCCTCCTCCACGCGGTAGGGGGAGGATTTTAAATACTTCTTGGAGTTCGGAAAAAACATCGAAGCGTACACTACCTTGATGGCATCCTGTAAATGGCGCAGGCGAACCTCCACCGAACGGTGGTTGTTGGGCAGAAGCACTGTGGAGTAGATTCCCGCGAACGGCAGATATTTCGAGTCCTCCAGCAGGCTGGAAGAACGGATGGCAAGAGGGAATTCGAAGAAAGAGAGAAACGTCTCCAGGTCGTTCTGAAACGCCGCCGGGAACGACGCCTGTAAAAACAGGCGCACCAACGCTTCCTCGGTCAGATCACCGGCTGCCTGCTCGCGCAGGGAATTGCTCTCCATGAATTCATCGAATACATCGGTGCAGACCACCACGGTGGGCGGTACCAGGATCTGGACACCGGGGAACAGATCGTTGAGCTTACGGCGGTTGATGAGGGAGTTGAAAAAGGCGAGACCTCGCGCCTTGCCGCCTATGGAACCACGACCGATACGGGCGAACGCCGCCCTGGTGTCAAGGCGGCTGGAGGCGAACAGGGTCACCTCGCCCTTCTGCTTCTCGATCTGGAATTCTTCCAAGGCTTGAATCAGGTACTGCCTGACGTGCTCGAGATCGTCAAAATCGCTGATGGTGAGCGGCCGCAGTTTGTTGGCCAGGTCGAACTCCGTTCGAGCCTTTAACCAATGGGAGAAGTGGTTGCGCTCGGAATGATACCGGATGCTCTCCAGAGGCAGAATGTGCAACCATTCGCGCAAACTGCGCAGGTCCGCCGCCCGCCCCACCTCATGGTTGTCACTGGTACGGAACACAAAATCACCGAATCCAAGGTTTACCTGGAGGAAATCCCGCAGATCTTCCAGGAGCGTGGGCGAAACCTTGTTCAGGAACTTCACCCTGAGTTCCCTGGCGATGACGGCGAACTGGGGAGTGGAGGATTGCAGGAGTATCGGGATGTCCGGCTGTTCATCCTTGACCAGCCTGATAAATTTCAACCCCGCTTCGTTGTCCATCCGGCCGCCGGCGGGGAACTCGGCATCGGTGATTACCCCCAGCAGGTTGCCGCGGAAACGTTCATACACTTCCCTGGCCTCCTCGAAGGTCTGTGCGGTGATGATCTTCGGACGAGCACGCATGCGCAGCAGCCGTTCGGTGGCGTTGGTACTGTCCGCCATGAGGTTCTGCGTCTGCCGCACGATTTCACGATAGATGTGCGGCAGATAGGATGAATAAAACCGCACCGAATCCTCGATGAGGATGATCACCAGGACACCGCCCATCTCCACATCCCATGGTGCATTCAACTGGTCCTCCACCACCTTGATGATGGCCAGCAGGAGCTTGACATCTCCCTGCCAGAGAAAGACCTTGTCGATGACCTGCGACATTTCCTCCTTGATGAGCGTCTCGAGCTTGGTGGCGTCATAGGCCAGCAGGACCACCGGCAGTCCGGGATGCAGGTCTTTCACCTGCCTGCCGAACGCCAGATGATCGATGGCGCCCGTACCCAACATCACGATGACCATGTCGAAACGCTGTTGCTTCAACAATCCGGCCGCCTGCTCAACGGTCGATACCCTGGTGATGCGGGGCAGGTAGCGCAGGTTGAGATCGAGGTACTCCTCGATGATCAGGTCTGACAACTGGCCGTCACCTTCGATGATGAAGAGGTCATACGAACTGGAGACCAGCAGGATGTTCACGATGCGATGCTTCATGAGTTCATGAAACATCCCGAATTTTGATTCCCAGATCTTGCGGGTGTCCTTGATGGCGGCCTTTTTCATTGCGTCCCGAGTCCTTGGGTAAGTGTCTATTCGTTAAGAAAAAAAGAGGAAAGAGGGAAGCGGGTTCCCTCTTTCCGTTCTTGCTCGGTTGTTCGGAACACGCCTCATCACAGCCTGCCGTTTACTGTAACATGCGGCGCTGTATGGCCGCCAGCGCGGTCCGACTCGTTCGCTAGACCAGGCCCTGGTCAAGCATGGCGTCAGCGACCTTCAGGAAACCGGCGATGTTGGCGCCGTTCACGTAGTTGCCGGGTGTGCCATACTTTTCCGCGGTCTCGACACACGCCTTGTGGATGGAGACCATGATTCGGTGCAGATGGCCGTCGACTTCCTCGCGTGACCAGCCCATGCGCAGGCTGTTCTGCGACATTTCCAGGCCGGATGTGGCCACGCCGCCGGCATTGGCCGCCTTGCCGGGGCCATAGAGCAGCTTGCGGTTGATGAAGATTTCGACCGCTTCGGGAGTGGATGGCATGTTGGCGCCTTCCGATACACAGATGCAGCCGTTCTTGATCAACGCCTGGGCGTCTTCGCCGTTCAACTCGTTCTGCGTTGCGCAGGGCAGCGCGACATCACAGGGGACATGCCATACACCGGTGCCGGTATGATACTTCGCGCCGGGGAACTTCTCGACATATTCCTTTATGCGGCCGCGCCGGACATTCTTCAGTTGCAGCACGTAGTTCAACTTTTCGCGATCAATGCCGGCCTCGTCCACGATGAAACCGGAGGAATCGGACAGTGTCACTACCTTGGCGCCCAGGTCGATGCATTTCTCGGTGGCATACTGCGCCACGTTGCCCGAACCGGAAATGGCCACCTTCTTGCCCTCGAAATCCGTGCCGCGAGTCTTCAGCATCTCGTTGGCGAAATACACGCAGCCATAGCCAGTGGCTTCCGGCCGGATCAGGCTGCCGCCCCAGTTCAAACCCTTGCCGGTCAACACGCCTTCGAAGCGGTTCACCAACTTCTTGAACATGCCGAACATGTAGCCGATCTCGCGGCCGCCCACGCCGATATCACCGGCGGGCACGTCGGTATTGGCGCCGATGTGGCGGAACAGCTCCATCATGAAACTCTGGCAGAACCGCATGACCTCTTCATCGGATTTACCCTTTGGATCGAAATCGGAACCACCCTTGCCGCCACCCATGGGCAGGGTGGTCAAGCTGTTTTTGAACACCTGCTCGAAGCCGAGAAACTTCAGAATGCCGAGATTCACGCTGGGATGGAAGCGCAGCCCGCCCTTGTACGGACCAATGGCGCTGTTGAACTCCACCCGGTAGCCTTTGTTGACCTGCACTTCGCCGCGGTCGTCCATCCACGGCACCCTGAACAAGATCACCCGTTCCGGCTCCACGATCCGTTCCAGGATCTTCGCCTGGCGATACTCGGGATGCCGCTCGATGACCAACGCCAAGGATTCCACCACCTCGGAAACAGCCTGATGAAATTCCTTCTCACCAGGATTCTTGGCAACCACCATGTCCATAAACTCTTTCACGAAGGCTGACATGCAATATCCTCCAATTTATGAGTTGTCACCACAACGGGTAGGTCCTCCTCCCGCTACAAGATATCAACTTGTAAAGGAGCAATGCATGTTCGTCAACCCCAATTTATAGGTGAAATCAGCGAGTATGGCGTGCTTGGATGGGGTGGTGAACAACTGACGCCAAAAAACCTCCGGGCCGGTTGCATCGTTCTATTTGTCGGCCCGTTGCAACACCCATTCCGCCATGGCGGGAATATCTTCGGGACACCCCATGTCACGCCAGTCATCAAGCTCCACCGGCGCTACCGTCTCGGCGGCAGCCAACCGATTGACGGCATCCGTCAGCGGTATCTCACCATCCATTTCCCGCCGACGGTGAACCGCCACCTCCTCGTGCAGCACGTGATGGAACGAGGGCAGGAAAAGATGCAGGCCGGTCGAAATGAGTACATATCGCTCAAAAAAATAGTGCACCGGCTTTTCCACGATTCGCGTGACCCGCGGAGGAGTTCCGCCCGTCTCCACCACCCCGTAGCGTTCGGGAGCGCCGCTCCGGATGCAGCCGATGGCGTGCGTGCCGGCTCCACACATGGCCGCCACATCGCGTCGCGAATAAAAATTATCCCCCATGAGCATGAGTACCGGTCTTGCTGGATCGAGGTGAGACATCGCGCAGAACAGGGCGCCGGCGGTGCCGTCCAGCCGGGGTTGTTCCGTGGATCTGACTGACGGTGCGTACGCGGTCAGAAAGTCTTTTACCTGGTCTTTGAGATATCGCACCACCACGACCGTCGAGGCCGCCGCAATGCCCGTATCGGCCACGATGTCCAGGAGATGGCCGAGAAACGGCCGACCGTTGATGGGAATGAGGGGCTTGGGAATCCGGTCGCTGACCGGTCGCATGCGGGTGCCCCGGCCAGCCGCCAGTATCACCGCCTGCAATGTACCTGGATCAATTGCTGCCATCGCTGTCGCTCCTCCGCGAGAATACGTTCCTCCGCACCCGGATGTCACGCACTCTACCTGACCCGGGGCTGATGGCCAAGCGCGCGAGGTTCTTTATCGACGCCATCCCGATTCGAGGAATAATTTATGCTGATCACAGAATCGCTCTATGTACTCCACCAACTCCGTCGGGACGAGGATACGGCGTTCATCGACACGAATGATGGAAGCCTCCTGCAATCCAGACTCGAGAAGTTGGGCAAGCACCGCCTCGGAGTGCGCCGTCACCAATATCGCCGGCCTCATCTGGAGCGGTTCGTGGCTCTCCCGCCAGGTGTCCAGAAGAAGGCTGAGAGCGCCCGGCAAAGGCGGCCGCATGAGCCGGTCAAGGAAACTCCGGATCTGCGCAATCGAGATGCCATCGTTCCGCGCCAAGGCGATACTGTCCGGATCGATTTCATAAGATTCACCGCTGTCGCCCTGGCGCCGGGCAATCCGGTTCAGAAAAACCATGTCGGCGGCCGCCAGACGGCCGCTTTCAACCACCAGGGTTCCATTCGAAAAATGAAGGGAGAACTGGTTTACGGCACCGACAGGTTCGAGCGAGTCCGTTCGGCCGAGGAGGAACTGCCCCACCGCCGTCAGTTGGAAAGAGCGCATCGTTTGGTACCTGCTCAGGAACTTCATGCCGGCATCGGTGGCGATGTCATAGGCAATGTTTACTATTCCCATGGCCGCAAGGCAGCCGAACAACACCGCCTTGATGTACTCGCCTTCCACCGCCATCCAGCGATCCTCTCCGGTACGCTTCTGCCACTCGAACTCGCTTTCCGCCCCGATGGTCAGGGCTCCGATCGATATCCATGACATGGGTCGCAGCAAATCCCTGTGCTTCAGACCGCACTTCCTGATAAAGCTGTCCACGGAAACCCAGTCGGACCGCTGAATCCGGCTCAACTGCTCCCACAGGAGCGTCGCCCGTTGCGATCGCGGCGTGAGTTTCGTCATCGCATGCCGCCCGAAGACTATGCCATCCAACCTGGTGATCTCGTCCGGTGCATCCGCCTGCAACCAACCTTCCAGCAGCATACCCAGCCGCTCCTCGGGAGTCGCTGCCCGGAACTGACCCGCCCTTGCGCCGGGTCCGGCCGACCTCCCATGGGAGTGGATGACATCCGCCATGAGCAGCAGGTCCACGATGCCCTGCAGCCGTATGGATCGACCAGCACCGGCACCCTCGTGCGTAACGTTCGCCAACGGCTCGCCGATCACCATCGACGGCGCCAGCAGCTTCCTGCTCCCCGGCGTCAAACCGCCCGCAGTCGAGTCCAGGCGTACCAGCCCCTCTACAGCCCTGTCCAGGACTGTGACGAAATCATCCAACCCCTCCAGCTCCGGCATATAACAGTAGGGCGGAAATCGTTCCGGTTTCTTCAACGCGACCGGCGCGGCAGGCTGGATAAACGTGGCGAGCAACCGCAGAATCTCCTCGGGAATGATCACCTCAGTAGGCGCGGCATGGCTGAGCAATGGATACGCCAGCAAACCGAGCCGGCCGCGATTGAGCGACATCCGCCACTGGCAGTCCGGTCCCAGTTCGCGCCGATATCTGAGCCGGAAATACCCTTCGTCGGGTACTCGTCCGTCATGCGCCAGCGCTTCGTGGAGAATGATCCGATCGTCTTCGGAACATTCCCGGTGAATCGCCTTCAACGTTTCCACGTCGGTGAGCGCTCGAAACAGGCGCGTGATCACCTGCGGCCTGACACGGGAAACGGCTGCGTCCCGATCCAGTAGCTCCAGCATTCCTGCCAGTGTCTCATTGGGTAATGAAGACAGGATCGCCAGTAACGGTGGTAAATCCATCTCAGGTTTGATGACCATGGCCGGAGTATAGCAGAATCTAATCCCGCTAAAAATCTTAAAATGGAATTGTTACAAATTGATCATTCGGTTGGTGCTTTTTCGAACAACCTGGGGCATTTACTATCCCGGCCTCCTCCCGCAGCAGGTCAAGCAGCGTGCAGGATGCGCGGATCAGGGGTATGGTTCAGGCGTTTCAAAACCCATCCGCCGCGGGGTGGTTGGATGCCTTCGGTGGGGATGATTGACACCCCCTGCGGGCGGGGCTAGTCTTGGTAGGCCGTTGTGCGCTGTCGGAGTCTTACCGGCAGCGCGTGGAGTCGATTTTACCGGCGCCTTTCCGTGCGTCTGATGAGGATGCCTGCATGAGATCATTGGTTGTCACCATTTGGCTGCTGTCGTTCGTCGGAGCCGCCTTCGCAGCTTCAGCCGCTCCTTCCGCCCTGGCGCCTGGGGTGGATGCAGATGTGTATAAAAATTTCAATATTTTCGTGGAGGTTCTCGACCTTGTGCGGGCCTATTACCTGGAACCGGTGGATGTCGATCTGCTGGTGGCTGGGGCAATCAATGGCATGGTGCTGCGAATCGACCGCTACGGATACTACCTACCTCCGGAGGGCCTGCCGGATGTGGACAGGAGTGCCGGCGTGGGATTGCTGTACGGATTCCGCGGTGGGCACCTGGCGGTCATCAGGACCATTCCCGGATCACCGGCCGATGGAGAAGATATCGAAACAGGCGATGTGGTATTCACCATCGATGGTTCCTATCCTCAATTTCTGACCATTCCAGCCGTGGAACGACTGCTTCACAAGCCGGCGGGTGAAGCGCTGACCCTGCAACTGCTGCGCGACGGCGAGAACAAGGTGCATGATGTCACGCTGGTGGCCGGTCTCTTGCCGATGGAGACGGCCTGCGATGTGAAAACCGAGGACGGAATCAGGATCGTCGCCGTCCGCGACCTGGACTCAACGCAGTCGGCTGAGGCGATTGCCGCGGCCGCTTCCGCGACGCTGGACGGGCTGGTGCTGGATTTGCGTGGCTGTTCCCGGGGTGGTGAAGAAAATGGGTTCGCCATGGCGGATCTGTTTCTCCCGGATGCACAGATCAAGGGTTCCTTGATGGGTCGGGAAGACAAGGTCCTGGAACCGCTGCGGGGCAGTGATGGCAGGCAGGCGGCGGATTTCCCCATGGTCGTACTCGTGGATGAAACCACCTACGGCGGCGCCGAAGTACTGGCAGCGGCGCTCCAGGCGGCCGGGAAGGCCGTGGTAATCGGTCGTGGCACCTATGGCCGCGGTATAAAACAAACTCGCACGCCACTGGATGTGGGCGGCGCCGTGGTGCTCACCTCGGGATTGTACGCGTTCTCAGACCACCCATTGCTGGACAAGGGCATCACCCCCGATGTGGCGGATACCGACGATCTGCGGGTGGAGCTTCGCGAAACTGCGGGGGACACTCCGGATCCACTTCTTACCAGGGCCTTGATAGAAGTGCGCCGGAAACACGCAGCAACGCCATGAGGCCGGTGATGAGCGACAAGGCGGGATGACGGTGGCCGGATCGAGTGGAAACAACCGGGGCGGAGCCAAGGGCGGTAGCGGGAAAAGTGGTCGCGGCGGGAGCAGTGGGAAGCGCCCTCAGGGGACGGGGAACACTACTCGCAAAGGTGGTGCTTCCCCGGGGAAAAAAGGGGTGAAGCAGGCCGGGACCGGTACACGCGCCAGGCAGGGTACTTCTGGTCGAAAACCGGGAAAACCCGCCAGGCGGGCGTCTCGATCCTGGCTGACGGTGTTCGGCCTGACAGCGTTTGTGGCGGTAGTGGCGGTGCTGGTTGCAACCACGATGGTGCAGCGCCGTCCGTCCAGGAGGTCGTCTTCCCCCCCAGGCATTGGAACGGAAATCGATCAGGTTCTCGGCGAATTCGGCCTGGTCCGAACCGGAACGTCAGGCAGCTTCATCTATCGTGGCGCCGTGATACCCTCGAGCCAGGTGGAAGTGACCGATCGCGGAACCTGGCGGCGCCTCGCGTCCGAATTTACTGGAACCATGGATCGACATGGTTTGACGGTGCTGG